>JACRNO010000019.1 GCA_016234855.1 Deltaproteobacteria bacterium
ACGTTTTCGTGGCATGAGTCCAAAAACTTTTTACTTGCATCTTAAAGAGTGTGAGTTTAGATTCAACTATAGGGGCAACGACCTGGGTAAAATGATTCTCAGGTTGCTAAGAAATCAACCCCTCAAGTTGTCATGACCCTTCGTTTTTTGTCTTTGCGACGAAGCGACAAGCACAGCTTTTTTCACCACGCGACTTTTTGCGTGATGAAAAAAGCGAATACAAATGACCATTCCTTACTTGTAAATTATCCGCATTTTTGTGGATAATTTCCATCTCGTAATTTGATGATTTGCCAAAGACATGGGATTGCTTCCCCTTTCGCCGCGCTCAGGGCTTCGACTCACGCGCTCGCAATGACAAGTTCGGGAATTAATCATAGACTCCCTAAAGTTTTGCCGCGCGGCGTCCGTTAAATAAGAGAAACGTTATATCAAGACAGACTGAACACCTGACAGGCTGCTAAAAACTCTAAATACGTCGTCCCCGGGGCCTGCCCTCGAATGTTTCTATCGGGGGTCTCTGTCGGGAATCCAGCCTCTGCAAGATTAACAGGCCATGGATTCCCGCCTTCGCGGGAATGACGACATGGAGCGGCGGCGCTGTTTTTTTCATCAGCCTGTTAGAGAAAAGGAGCTATCAATGAGGTCAGCGCCACTCATAATTTCAATCCTGCTGCTTGCGGCATCTCTCGCGGCTGCCGGCCCGGGCCGCGCCGCCGAAAGCAATCGGCTTGACGCGGTCGAAACACAGTTGCAGGAACTGCGCAGCGAGAACGAGAACCTCAAAAAGCGCATCGACGACGTCGAGATTAACGACGAGGAGACCCGGCAGAACGTCTCCGGCCTTGCAAACCTGGTCGACGTCAGCGGGTATGCCGACGTGGAGTACATCGCCACCGGCCAGCCCGGTCAGAACAACAAATTCCGGATACACCACTTAAGCCTCTTCTTCAGCAAGAATATCCAGAAACAATGGCGGTTCTTCTCGGAGATAGAATACGAGGACGCGCCGAGGATGGAGGCCGCTACGGCCAACGACACCGTGAACAAGGCCCAGGGCGTCATCTTCGTCGAGCAGATGTACATCCAGTACCACCCGAAGTTCGACTGGGACGTAAGGCTCGGCAGGTTCCTGACCCCGGCAGGGTACTGGGGCATCTACCACTACCCGCCGTACGTGCCGACGCAGACGTATCCGCTCTTTTTCAAGGTCATGTTCCCTGAGGTCTCCGACGGAGTGCAGCTGCGCAAGTCCGTGCCTCTGGGCGAGATGAACATCGACGCGAACGTCTACGTGACCAACGGCGGGGGCAACTCCGGCAACGGGGACCGCAACAACAACAAGGCGGTTGGCGGGCGCCTGAACTTCGACATCATCTCCGGCCTGTCCGCCGGCGCGTCATATTACAGGGAGAAGGACAACCTCGACTCCCTGAACAGCACCTACGGCGCGCACCTCGTGCTGACCCACAGGGCCATCCGGGTACAGAGCGAATACATAAAACGCCGCAACAAGCCGCGGACCATGCCCGCCTTCAACGACGCGAGCTGGTACGGCCAGGTAAGCTACGATATCGACCGCTGGACTATCGCGGGCAGATACGACTGGTACGACGCGAGCGACAAGGTCTCCGGCAACTCACGTTACAGGGCTACCGGCGCAATAGACTATCACATCGCTCACAACGTCGTGGGAAAGGCTGAATTCAGCAGAAACACCTTTGAAAACCCCCTGCTCAAAAATTACAACGAGGTCATATTCTCCGTTGTTGCCGCAATAGGTGACCTATGACGCGCAAACTCATAATGCCCATAGCGTTGCTGCTCGCCGTCATCGTTCAATGTTTACTGACGCCGGCCGGAGTCCGCGCCCAGGAGGCGGTCGTGGTCATCGTGAACAAAGACAACCCGGTGCAGCGCCTCTCGGAGAGCGACATAAGGAAGATATATACGAACTATATCCTGAACTGGCCGGACGGGGCGCCAATCATACTCTACGACCTCACGCTGCAAAACCCGTTGCGATTCATGTTCTCCGACAGGATATTCGACAGGACGCCGGAAAGGATAGCCGAGGACTGGGCGCACCTGAAGATATCCAACCAGGCCAAGAACCCGCCCCTTACCGTAAAGAGCGAGGCGCTTATCCTAAGGCGGGTGGCGGCCGAGCGCGGGGCCATAGGTTACGTATCCCTCAACGCCGCCAGACAGAACCCGGACGTAAAGATTGTAAGCACGATACAATGACGCGGGGCAGACCATACAGGGATTTGACGGACCTTCACCGCAAATGAACTACCCCGCAGCAAGCTGTGGGGTATCTGCTTATTCAGCCCCTCCCTCTATGGAAGGAGACCTTTGCATAACTGTGTTTTCTCAAGAAAAGAAGCACACGGTGCGCGAATAGCAGGGGTTTAGCCCTGCTATTCGTTAGCGAACGGTGCGACAAAGACGCAGGCCTGAAGGCCTGCGCTACATAAGTCTGACTTATGCAGAGGTCTCCTATGGAAGGGGCTGAGAATCAACTGACGGGGCTTTTAACTCCTCCCCTTATTTACGGGGAGGCCGGGAGGGGTTAAGTCCGTGCCTCTCAACCATAACTCCCCGCGACCCACGCCGCTTGGCGTGGGTACCCCGCCTCTTTAAAAAGAGGGGGTATCCTTAATCCCTCATCAAGGGAAGAGATTAAGACTCGCGGCCTCATCAAGGGAAGAGATTAAGACTCGCGGCAAGTTGCGGGTTATTGACCCTAAGAGAGAGTAAAGAGGCCCGCCATGCAGACGCATGGCGGGCCTCTTCACAATCATCAAACAACCGCTTAGATGAACCGGATCAATAATCCGCGGTATCGTAGCCCAGGGGCCTCATGAAGGTGAAGGCGAACGGGTCTACGATGAGCTTACGCGCCGAGACCCCGACGCTGCCCGTAGGAAGGGTAAACGGCAACGCTATGACAAAGATACCAGTACCGGCCGCCGTGGCGACTATACCGCCGGGTCTGAGTACAAACAGGTCAAGCACCATCTCAGGGGCGCTCGGCTCTTTCCTTTCTATTTCATCGAGCGCAAACGCCGTCCCGCTTGAAAATACCATCAACACCAGCAATACGGCCATAAACTTCTTCATATCTCACCTCATCGGTTAAGTTATATGCCCTGACCCTTATATATGGATATATGAGTTATACCTCTTTTTCCCGGCATTTGCAAGCCCCAGACCGCATATCAAGCGCCTTTTTCCACAAGCTGCCGGAAAGACGGGTGGTACGGCCCGGCAACGACCCTGTGCGCAAGGCCCTCGGAGGACGCAAGCCCCATCCTTATCACGGGGATACCGGCCCCGGCGAAACGCAGCGCGGCTTGAGCGCACACGCCGACCATCTCGTCCATCTCCCACGGTCTGTACGCGCCCGCAAGGTACATATCATGCAACTTCGTCTCCTTCAGGACTACGGTAGGATATATCCTGACAAAATCCGGGGCAAGGGCCGCCACCTTTTCGACGGTATCAAGTACCGATGTAACGCTGTCCCCGGGCAGGCCCGGCATAATCTGTATGCCGGTCTTCATACCGGCCGCCTTGAGTATGGATACAGCCCTGACCGCGGCCTCGGCCGTATGCCCCCTTCCTGACGCAGTCAAGACCTCGTCAGACATGGACTGCACGCCGAGCTCAACGGTATCGACGCCATACGAGGCAAGCATCTCAACCACATCCCCGCTTATGTAATCGGGCCTGGTCGAGACGCGGACAGAATCAACACGCCCGGCCGATACATACTCACGCGCAACGCTCAGATACCTGCGCTGTGTCTCAGAGGACAGACCGGTGAAACTGCCGCCGTAAAAGGCTATCTCTATCCTGCCGCCGCGTCTCCACGTGGATAGATAGAGCTCCACCGTTGCGCGCACGTCCGCCGGTTCCGGAAGCGACCGGCTGCCGGTTATGCCCTTCTGATCGCAAAAGACGCACATCGAAGGGCACCCGGCAAAGGGCAGGAATACCGGTATTATCAGATAAGTCTTTCGTGCCATGATTCGACTTGAATTACGGGTTAAGGCCGCAGACCGCGCTACGCCGCACACGGATTGCGCCTCGGATGATTGGCATGACTAAAGTCCCGCGCTGTGAACTCGACGAACGCCGGGGAAACCCGTCACTGCTGCCGGGCGCCCTCTTCCGCCTCCAACCTTTTAAGAGCCTGGGCAGCGGCGGCCTGTTCAGCCTCCTTTTTGGTGGCGGCGGAGCCCGCGCCCATCAGCCTGTCACAGACATAGACCTCGACGTCAAAGGTCTTGCGATGCGCAGGGCCGGATTCGGATACGAGCCTGTAGACCGGGCCTTCCTTGTATATCCGCTGCACAGCCTCCTGAAGCCTCGGCTTATAATCGAAGTGCCCTGGTGTGGTAAACGAGCCGTCGAGCAGCGGGGTAAATACCCTCTCTATATACGACGATACAAGGTTGAACCCCGCCTCCAGATACAAGGCGCCGAGCAGCGCCTCGAAAGCGCCCGCGAGTATGGTCGGGTTGGCCGCCCCGCCCGCGCCTGTCTCTCCTTTACCCATGCGCATGTGCCTGCCCATGTCAAGGCGGGCGCCTATCTCCGCGAGCGCGCGCTTATTGACGAGCCGCGCCCGCAGGCGCGTAAGCTCGCCCTCTTCAAGTTCATGGAACCGCTCGTAGAGGAGCCTGCTCACGACGCACGAGAGCACGGCGTCGCCGAGGAATTCGAGACGCTCGTTCGACTCCTTGTACGTCCGGCCGCCCTTCTCGTTTAGATACGACTTATGGATAAAGACAAGCTCAAGCAGACCCTTGTCCTCAAACTCCACGCCGAGCGAATCCTTGAACCCTTCTATCTCAACCCTTAACGATGACCTTGTCATCAGCCGTCATCCCCTTTTCGTCATATCCGGCAAGGCGCGCCCGGACCTCGCATCCGATTATATCATCAGAGCCTGCAAGACGCACGGGTATATAATTGAAGGAGTTCGCGCACGGACCTATTCCAACGCCCTGTCTATCCACCCGCCGCCGAGGACGACGTCCCCGCGATAGAAGACCACTGCCTGGCCTGGCGTCACGGCCCTTTGCGGCAGATGGAACCTTACCCTGACGGACGCGTTGTCCGGCGTTATATGCGCCTCGGCCCCATCGTGCCTGTAGCGTATCTTTACCGTGACAGGGCCGAGCGCGTTATCCCTAAGCTCTGCCCTTGCCGCGTCTTCTATCCAGTTAAGCCCGCTCGCCACAAGCCCTTCGGCATAGAGCGCCGACTCGGGGCCGACGATAAGCCTGTTCCCGGCCGGGTCGATGCCTACGACATAGTAAGGCCCGCCTGAGAGACCAAGCCCCTTGCGCTGACCGATGGTGTAATTGTACAAACCCTTGTGGCCGCCTATGACGTTGCCTGAAAGGTCGGTTATGTCGCCGGGGCTTGTCGCGGCGCGTCCCGCAAGAAAACCGGCGTAGTCGCCGTCCTCGACAAAACAAATCTCCTGGCTCTCCGCCTTCTCGGCGGTCTTCAGGCCGCAGGAGCGCGCGATCTCCCGCACCTCCTTCTTTGTGAGCGAGCCGAGGGGAAAGAGGGTGCGGCCGAGCTGTGCCTGCGTCATGGTGAAGAGGAAATAGCTCTGGTCTTTGGACGGGTCTACGCCCTTTAATAGACGCCAGCCTCCGGCGTGCGGCTCGATACGCGCATAATGGCCGGTGGCGAGGCAGTCGGCCTCGAAGGCCGCGGCCTTTTTCAGGAGGGCATCGAATTTAAGGAGCTGATTGCACCTGACGCACGGGTTTGGGGTGCGGCCGGAGAGGTACTCGGCCACGAAATTATCGACAACGGCCGAGCCGAAGACGGACTCGAGGTTCATTACATAGAACGGCACGCCTACCTTGTCGGCGGCAGCGCGCGCATCCGCGATATCGTCAAGAGAGCAGCAACTGCCGGAGGTCGCGCCTGACGGGTCCGCCTTTGCGGAGTAGTCCCACAACTGCATGGATACGCCTATGCAGTCGTAACCCCGCGCCTTTAATATCGCAAGCGCGGTCGACGAATCGACCCCGCCGCTCATTGCCACTACAACCCTTTTACCTGACATATCTCTTCAGTATCTATCTGAAATTGCCCTTTCAACCGTGCCGTCGGGAGGAAACTCCCGTGGGCACGGCAATGCGCAAGGGAAAACCCATTACCCGGCCGCGCATCCGGCCCTGCCCGTCATGCGCACGCCTTCAACATGACACTGAAGGCAGAGCCTTTGCCTGGCGTGGATTCCACCCAGACCCTGCCGTTATGC
>JACRNO010000020.1 GCA_016234855.1 Deltaproteobacteria bacterium
CCTTTTCTTTTACTGACACAAAATAAGATACATTACCCTGTCTTGACGCGGCTTGACATTTGAGATAGAGTTATGATAGTATTATATAATTTTCTGCACAAATCAGCCCCTTGAGGGTAAAAGGCGGATATATATGACAAAGAAGACCGGTACCACCAACGGCGGGACGGCGCCTGATAACACCGCTATCACGAGCCTGCTGGATATCGGCAAGGACAAGGGTTTTCTTACGTATGACGAGATAAACGACGCCTTTCCGCAGGATAATTTTTCCGTGGAGGAGATGGATAATCTCCTTGAGACCCTCGGCGATATGGGCATTGACGTGGTGGACACGGCTGAAAAGGCCGAGACGCACGACGTAGCCGTTGCCAAGGAAGAGCTCCTTGACGTGGAGCGCGTCGAAGACCCGGTGCGCATATACATGCGCGAGATGGGCGCCGTGCCGCTCCTCAAGCGCGAAGAGGAGATCGTCTACGCAAGGCGCATAGAAGAGGCACGGGCCGAGTTGAGGCGCCTGACGCTATCCAGCCCGTTTGCCGTAAGGGAAGTCCTGCGCGTAGTGGCGAGGGTCAAGACGGGAAAGGCCTCCCTGCGCGAGCTTATTGAAGAGGTGGACGAGGTAGCGCAGTTTGACGAGGCATATACCGAAGAGGTGACAACGCGCCTTGAAAGGCTCAAGAAACGCAAGCCGGAGAACGCATACAAGCTCCTTAAGGATGAGAACCTCAGCGCAGGCGTCGCGCGCCGCATCGTAAAGAGGATAATCAGGCTCGACCATCTTATCGAACGGGAAGAGGCCAAGAAGGGGCCCAAGAAGTCCGCCAGGGCCAAACTCAGGGTGCGCCGTCTCGCAAAGCGCCTTGAGATGACAAGGGGAGAGATAAAGGAGCTTGCCAGGGTCGTCAAGGTGCACGACTACAATATGTGGGAGGCGAAGCAGAAGCTCATCGAGGCTAACCTGCGTCTGGTCGTCTCCATTGCCAAGAGGTACGTGAACCTCGGGCTCAAGTTCTCCGACCTTATCCAGGAGGGCAATATCGGCCTGATGAAGGCCGTTGACAAGTTCGATTACAAGAAGGGCTACAAGTTCTCGACGTATGCGACATGGTGGATACGTCAGGCCATAACGCGCTCCATCGCCGACCACGGCAGGACCATCCGCATACCGGTACACATGATAGAGACCATAAACAGGCTGCTGCAGACCTCGCGCCAGCTCCTTAAGGAACTCGGCAGGGAGCCGTATCCCGAAGAGATCGCCGAGCGCATGGACATACCCATCGCCAAGGTCAGGCGGATACTTCGCCTGATGAAGCAGACGCTGAGCCTTGAGACGCCGATAGGCGACGACGAGGAGTCCTCTCTCGGGGACTTCATAGAAGACGAGAAGTCGCCGTCGCCGTCCGATGCGGCTATAGAAAAAGACCTCACAGACCAGACCAACCTCGTGCTCGAAAGCCTCACCCCGCGCGAGGAGAAGGTCCTGCGCATGCGTTTCGGAATAGGCGAACGCCAGGACTATACGCTCGAAGAGGTCGGCAAGGTGCTTGGCGTGACAAGGGAGAGGGTCAGGCAGATAGAGGCCAAGGCCATCAGAAGGCTCAGGCATCCGACGCGGGCGAAGCTGTTAAAAGGTTTCAGCGAAGGATAATGGCTGGCTGGAAATAGATGCCATTGGTTGACAATCAGGCGCTTATTGTAAAAGGCTTCAGCGAGGGGTAGCAGGCTGTTCGCTCTGCCCTATTGGTTGATATGACGAAGGCTGGGCGGCATCTTCTGATGCCGCCCAGCCTTTTTATTTGCCCTCCAGCGCTTGACGGGCGCGGGTTTGGCGGTCATAATAAGAGTGGATGCGTTGCGCGCTAGGGACACCTTTGAACACAAGGCGTCCCTTTTTCTATTTCGTAAGCGCGGCGGGTCACAAGAGCCTTTTGTATGAATTCAAGGCATCTATCAACGTGCAAGCGGTGTCTATGCAGAAAACCATTCTAAGCCGCATAAAAAAAAGTCTGCGCGCCAAGTTCACGCTCATACTGCTGGTCTGCGGCGGGGTGCCGCTCGTTATCGTAAGCGTCTTTTTCTATTATACGGCCAAGGACGCGCTCTTTAAAAACGTATTCAACGAGCTTAAATGGAACGCGGACAAGATAACCAAGTCCGTTGAGGGGCACTTTGCGGATACCGGCAAGAATCTCGTCATAGCCTCTCAGAACGCCGCCTTTGTAATGTACTATCTCGACCCGGATAGCAGGGCAAAGTGGCTTGCCCAGCAGCACAGGACGCTCCGGTACCTGCGCGGCATCTATCCGGAGATGATAGACGAGGCGTGTTTCATAGACGCAAGCGGGCAGGAGATATCAAGGATAGTCCTTGATAATATCGCCGGGCCGGGTGAGCTTTCCAGCGAAGAGGACAGGACCTCGTTCTTTCACGGGGCCTTCGAGGTGAAGGAGGGCGAGGTCTTTCAGGCCAGACCCACCATCTCGGAGGACACGCACAGGTGGGTGCTGCCGAACGCGACCCCCATCGTGGTAAACGGCAAAAAGCAGGCGATATTCCACTTCGAGATTAACCTCGCGTACTTCCAAAGTTTGCTCAATAGTCTTGTCAATCCCGACAGAGGCTACGCGTTCATCATAAATGACCGCGGGGAATTCATCGCGAATACGCTCTTTCCCGTAAATGACGGCCCCGCCCTTATTGCGGCGATTACCGCGGATACGCCGGCGGAATTGCGCGCGATATATAAGCGGATGACGGCGGCTGAGTCGGGCGTGGAGCAGTTCAGCGCCAACGGCAAAAGCTACTATATAATCTTCAACCCCATAAAGAGCGGGTATATCAAGGGCAGGAACGAGAACCGCTGGAGCGTCGGATACGTCATACCGGCCGACCGGGTCTACGTGGAGGCGGCCATATTACGAAATAACATCATGGCCGTCGGAATAACCGCCGTCATTGTAGCCATGATAGCCTATATAGTAGGCAACTACCTGACGATCCCGCTTCGCGAGCTTGCAAGGGCGACGAGCAAGGTGGCCGGGGGAGAGATGCCTGTCATCGATATAAAGAGGGACGATGAGATAGGCGCTCTCGCGGCCTCGTTTAACGTCATGGTTGACGCTATCAAGAGGCGGGACGAGGCGTTAAAGGCCCTTGCCACTACGGACGGGCTTACAGCGATATACAACCACCGGTACTTCAAGGCCGCGCTGGAAAAGGAGGTTATGGCCGCGCTGCGCTTCAACCGCCCGCTATCGCTCCTTATGGCCGACGTGGACTGGTTCAAGAATTATAACGACAGAAACGGGCACACGCAGGGCGACATGGCGCTGCGGCGGGTTGCCGACGTCTTTGCGGCGAACGTGCGCGAGGTGGACGTGGCCGCGAGATACGGGGGCGAGGAGTTCGCGGTCATATTGCCGCAGACCAATGGAGCGGAGGCGGTAATTATCGCCGAGAGGATACGGCAGCGCGTGCAGGATGAGCTGATACCGTTTGAGGAAGACCAGCCGAACGGAGACGTGACCGTCAGTATCGGCGTGGCTACCCTGCCGCTCGCTGCCAATGACCCGACCGCGCTCATAGTTGCGGCGGATAAGGCCCTTTACAGGGCAAAGGAGCAGGGCAGGAACCGGGTGGTTGAGGCAACGGCCGATGATCGAGACGGAGACGATGACAGCGGCACGGCTTGAGACGGGCGCTGGCAGCCCCCCCCCCTTGAAAAAGGGTCTTAGGAAGCAAACCATATTAAGAAATGTGGTAAGCTTCCGATATGCAAAGGAAAAACAGGTATTACAAACGTTCAAGAATCACAGAGGCCAAATTCAGGGCGATAGTTCGTTGTTTTGCCCTTGATCTTACCG
>JACRNO010000005.1 GCA_016234855.1 Deltaproteobacteria bacterium
AAGGGTACTGGCGACGGCCCTGTGGATGCGGTCTACAATGCCATCAAGAAGATAACCGATACCCGCAGCAAACTGCTGAAGTATTCGGTCAACGCCATCACCGGCGGCACGGACGCGCAGGGCGAGGTTACGGTGCGGCTGCAGGAAGACGAACATACCGTGACAGGCCAGGGCGCTGACACCGATATCATTATGGCGAGCGCAAAGGCTTATGTAAACGCCCTCAACAGGCTCGAACACAAGAAGATGGGCAAGCGCGAGAGCGTTATCTGACGGATATCCTTATGCGGCGGATTATGTCGTGATGCGAGTTTGCCGCATAACGTATCTTGTTGCCGTTATTGCCAGTCGTCACCAATAAAAAAAGGATCGTAAATTACATGAGACCGCATACCATCACGGAGAAGATACTTGCAAAGCACGCGGGCGTAAAGGAAGTGACGCCGGGCGAGTTGATAAACGCCAAGGTGGATATCGCGCTCGGCAACGACATCACCGCGCCGATCGCCATCCACGAGTTCAGGAAGGCCGGGGCGAAGAAGGTCTTCAACAGGAACAAGGTCGTGCTCGTGCCCGACCACTTCACGCCGAACAAGGACATAAAGAGCGCGGCCCAGTGCAAGATACTGCGCGACTTCGCCCATGAGCATAAGCTTACCCATTACTATGACGGCGGCGACGTGGGCGTCGAGCACGCCCTCCTGCCGGAAAAAGGCGTGGTCGTTCCGGGAGACCTGGTAATCGGCGCGGATTCGCATACCTGCACCTACGGCGCCCTTGGCGCGTTCGCAACCGGCGTCGGCTCGACCGACCTTGCCGCCGTAATGATAACCGGCGAGTTGTGGTTCAAGGTGCCGGAGACGATGCGCTTCGTATTCAAGGGCAGGCTCCGCAAGTGGGTCAGCGGCAAGGACCTCATCTTGCGCGTCATAGGCGACGTAGGCGTTGACGGCGCGCTCTACAGGGCGATGGAATTCACCGGCCAGGCCATAGAGCGCCTGAGCATGGAGAGCAGGCTCGCCCTGTGCAATATGGCGATAGAGGCAGGGGCAAAGAGCGGCATAATCCCGCCGGACGCTATTACGAAAGAGTATGTCGAGAAGCGGGCCGAGCGCCCGTATAAGTTCTACGCGAGCGACCCGGGGGCCGGGTACTCGGATGTGCTGGAGTACGACTGCGCGGATATCGAGCCGCAGGTGGCGTGCCCGCACCTGCCTGAGAACACGAAGAACGTCCGCGACGTCGGCAAGGTCCCGCTTGACCAGGTCGTCATCGGCTCGTGCACGAACGGTAGGCTCGAAGACCTCGCCGTTGCGGCGCGGATACTCAAGGGCCGGAAGGCCTCCAAGAACGTCCGCCTTATCATCATACCGGCCACGCCGCATATCTATTCCGAGGCGATGAAAAAGGGGTGGTTCGATATATTCCTCAAGGCCGGGGCAATCATAAGCCCGCCGACCTGCGGCCCGTGCCTCGGCGGCCACATGGGCATACTCGCCGCCGGAGAGACGGCCCTTGCAACGACCAACAGGAACTTCGTCGGCCGCATGGGCGACGTAAAGAGCAACGTCTATCTCTCGAACCCGGCCGTTGCGGCGGCCTCGGCAGTCAAGGGTTTTATAGTGCACCCTGATGATGTCGTAAAGTAAGTTTGTGTGCCGTCAGGAGTTTCCCCCTGACGGCATCAGTCTCACAGGTGGCGGGAGGAAACTCCTGCCACCACTGATAACCGATACAAGGAGAATCCTTTATGAAGTTCAAGGGCAGGGTCTGGAAGTACGGGGCTGATATCGACACGGACAGGATAATACCCGCGCGCTATCTCAATACATCCGACCCGAAAGAGCTTGCAAAGCACTGCATGGAGGACGAGGATGCGGCCTTCGCGTCGAAGGTCAGTCCGGGAGATATCATCGTGGCCGAGAAGAACTTCGGCTGCGGCTCGTCGCGCGAGCACGCGCCAATCGCTATCAAGGCGGCCGGCGTCTCATGCGTAATAGCAAAGACCTTTGCGAGGATATTCTACAGGAACTCCTTTAACATGGGGCTGCCTATACTCGAATCAGCCGAGGCCGTTGACAACGCCGCGTCCGGCGATATTTTAGAGGTCGACATGGATAGCGGCGAGATAAGGAATCTTACGAAGGGCGCGAGCTTTCAGGCCAAGCCCGTCCCTCCGTTCATGCAGGAGCTTATTGCCGCAGGCGGTTTGATGGAGTCCATAAAAAAGCGTTACGCGGCAGGGTAGGGCGCTCGTCTTATCAGGGTTGTTGGCCGGGTGCGCGTGCGGGCAGCGGTCGTTTTAAAGCAGGGGGCGTATGAGCAGAGAGGGCGGGTATCCAAGAAAGGAAGGGGGCAAGAGCAGGGTCATAGCGAGCGACAAACTGCACATCGAGAACAAGACCCTCTTCGTCGACCTGAAAGAAAACGAGGTCGGAAGATTTCTGCAGATAGCCGAACTCTCCAATGACAGACGCTCCACGGTGGTTATCCCGCTCTCGGGGCTTGAGGCCTTTATGCAGGCCCTGCAGAAGATTGCGGATGGGATTTCGTAATCGTCTTTTTACGCTAAGGAAGCTCTGATTTATCAAATCTAATTGTCATTTCGAGCAAAGCGAGAAATCTTGTTTCTGAGGCAAATCAGTAAGTTACAAGATGTAAATTATCCGCAAAAACGGCGGATAATTTATAAGTAATGAAGAAACCATTTATACTCGCTTGTTTTAACCCGCAAAAAGACGCGGGCTTAAACAAGCTGTGCTTAACCTCGTCGCTTGTGCGCTAACACGTGAGCGCTTTTAATATCGCGGTCCTGCCGGGCGACGGCATAGGCCCGGAGATAGTGGCCGAGGCCGCAAAGGTTTTGAAGGTCATCGGCAAGAGGTTCAAGGCCGATTTTAAACTTAAAGAGGCCCTTGTGGGCGGGGCGTCCATAGACGTGTATGGCAGACCCCTGAGCGACGAAGTGCTGAAGCTTGCGCTCTCGAGCGACGCGGTGCTTTTAGGCGCGGTCGGAGGCCCGAAGTGGGAGGGGCTCGATTATTCGATAAGGCCGGAGAGGGCGCTCCTTGCCCTGCGTAAGGAACTCGGTCTTTTTGCGAATCTGCGTCCGGCCAAAATCTACAAGGTGCTTATCAACGCCTCAACGCTCAAGCCCGAGGTCATAGACGGGGTCGACCTCCTTGTCGTGAGGGAGCTTACGGGCGGACTTTACTTCGGCGAGCCCAAGGGCGTGGAGACCCTTGCCAACGGCACGGAGCGCGGCGTTAATACGATGGTATATACCACGCCCGAGATAGAGCGCATCGCAAGGGTGGGTTTCGAGGTCGCCAGAAAGAGGCGCAAAAAACTCCTGAGCGTGGATAAGGCGAACGTGCTTGAGACGACTGAACTCTGGAGGCGGGTCGTTATCAAGGTCGGCAAGGACTATCCTGACGTCGAACTGAGCCATATGTACGTGGATAACTGCGCCATGCAGCTTATACGGAACCCGAAGCAGTTCGACGTAATCGTGACCGAGAATACCTTCGGCGATATACTCTCGGACGAGGCCTCGATGCTGACCGGTTCAATCGGCATGCTTCCGTCCGCATCCATCGGTGCGACCAAGCAGCGCGCCATGTATGAGCCTATCCACGGAAGCGCGCCCGATATCGCTGGAAAGGGGATTGCGAATCCGATTGCGACGATTCTGTCCGTCGCCATGATGCTCAGGTACTCGTTCGACATGGAGGCCGCCGCTGCTGAGATTGAGCGCGCTGTCGAGGCCGTGCTTGCCAAGGGGCTTCGTACCGCCGATATCGCCGCTGCCGGCGAGCAGCGCGTCAGTTGCGTTCAGATGGGCGCGGCAATCTTGAGGGAACTTGGCGGATAGGGCCGTCTTATGTGAAGTCAGGAGTTTCCTCCTGACTTCATCATTTTCGCAGGCGGCTTGATTACGGTATATCCTGATATTAAAGAGCGGCTGCGGGCCTGGGCCCGCAGCCGCTCGGTCTTTTTGAGGTCTGGGCAATGACGATGACGAGCCGCAATAAGGAAGATCGCAACGCCCTGGTGGAGACGGTCAGACGCAGACTGAAGGCCGCAGGCATGCTCGATAAGGGCGATACGCTCGTGTGTGCCGTCTCGGGCGGCGTTGATTCGATGGTCATGCTCCATATCATGTATGGCCTTAAGGACGAGTTTGGCCTGAAGCTCGTCGTGGCGCACCTGAACCATAACCTGCGCGGCGCAGAATCGGCGCGCGATTGCGCGTTTGTAAAGAAGGCGGCCTCTGCTCTCGGTCTTCGTTGCATCGTCAAGCGTCTTAAGAAGGGCGAGTTGGACGCAAGGGACGGCTCGCTTCAAGAGGCCGCGCGCAAGAGCCGGTATGCCTTTTTCGAGGATGTGGCGCGACGGGTCAAGGCTGACAGGGTCGCCACAGGCCATACGCTTGACGATCAGGCAGAGACGGTTCTTCTGAGGCTCTTGAAAGGCGCCTCAATCGCCGGACTTGGCGGCATACCGTTGGTGCGGGGGCCTTACATCCGTCCCATTATCGATATTCCAAGGGCTGAAATTGAGGCGTATGCCCGCGCCAACGCCATTGCCTTTGTGACCGATTCTTCCAACCTCACGGACAAGTACCAGCGTAACGCCATACGGCATAACCTCATCCCGCTTATCGAGGGCGGGTTCAACCCGAATATCAAGGAGACCCTTGCCCGCACAGCAGGGTTGTTGCGTAGGGATAACGCGTTTATCGAAGAGGCCTCGGCCAGGGCCTATGCCGCCGCTCTGATTGGCAGGGACAAGCACACAGCGACCTTTGAGAACGCAAAGCTAAGGGACATGCATCCCGCTGTCCTGTCGAGGGTCTTTCTCTCGGCCCTTGCAGAGCTTTCAATCGAGCGTGATGCCTATGCCTGCGACGTCGAGGCGTTCCTTGATATCGTGAAGTCAATGAGACCCAACGTCACGATAAAGGCCGCCGGAGTGTGGGTAACGAGGCAGTACGGGGTTGTTACGGTCTCGGCAACGGCCCCGGTCAGGGCTGAAGGTTTCATGTTTGCGCTTAAGACGCCGGGCATTACCGTTGTAAAAGAGGCCGGGTTCAGGTTAAAGGCAAAATTATTGCGCGCCGCGCCCGCGAGCCTCGATGCCGGGCCGGGGGTTGCATACTTTGATTATGACGCCTTGCCGCAGCCGATCATCCTCAGGCCTTATAAGCCCGGCGACAGGCTCAGGCCCATCGGCATGAAAGGGAGCAGGAAGATAAAGGATATATACATCGACGCCCGCGTCCCGGCCTCTTTGAGGCCGCGCATACCGCTCCTCGTCTGCGGCTCGGAGATTATCTGGGCGGCAGGGGTAAAGCGGTCTGATTCATATAAGGTCTTGCCGCAGACAGGGCGGGTGTTGAGAGTGGAATACTCAACCGGTTCATAGCGGCCCTTGAAGGGGCTTTCCGGCCTGTTTTTGATGTTGTGGTTTGACCTTTATTCTGCTATCTTTTAATATTATTCCCGCGAGGTATCACCCATGCTCCTTACATACAAAGGCATAGCCCCGAAGCTCCACGAGAGCGTATTCGTTGTCGAGAGCGCGTTGATAATAGGCGACGTCGAGATAGGCCCGGACTCGAGCGTCTGGTTCGGCGCGATCATCAGGGGCGACGTCAACTACATCCGCATCGGCGGCCGCACCAGCGTCCAGGACAACTGCGCCCTGCACGTGACAAAGGACGTCTGGCCGCTCATCATAGGAAGCGACGTCACCATCGGTCACAGCGTCACGCTGCACGGCTGCGTGGTGAAGGACAGGTGCCTTATCGGCATGGGCGCGATAATACTCGACAACGCCGAGATAGGCGAAGACTGCATCATAGGCGCGGGCGCGCTCGTTACCGAAGGCGCGCGCATCCCGGCTGGCAGCGTCGTCTTCGGCTCGCCCGGCAAAGTGGCAAGGCAGGTCAAGCCGGAGGAGAAGGAGCGCATACTCCAGTCGGCGCGCAACTATGTAGGCTATTGCGCCGACTATCGGCGCGAGGATACGGGCAAGGTTGTGCACAGATAGGGGTTGGCGAGAGGTATGGCAAGTCCGTTCAATCCGCGCAAATCAGCCTTGTTTTTGAAGCTCAGACCTTCAGGTCTGATTGTCCTGCAACGTCTTAACAACGGTCTATTTCAGGGCTGAAGCCCTGAGCTACGGTAATACGATTTTTGTACAGAGGATATTCTACAATGGCCTCATTCTCATTATTCGAGATGCTTCAGAAAGGCGGGGTTGTTCTCATCATACTCGGTCTCCTCTCCGTCTTATCAGTCGCATTCATGATAGAGCGGGCCTGGACGTATTACAGGTTCAAGTCAGGACTACGCGCTTTTTTTGATACGCTCAACCGGACGCTCAGAGACAGCGGCATTGAGGCGGCCTTAGCCGTTTGCGCGGCATCGACCTCTCCGCTGGCAGCGGTCTTTATCGCGGGCTATGGCCGGCGCGGCAGGGGGCGGGAAGACGTGATGGCTGCGATGGAGCTTGCGGGCAGGGCCGAACTCGCAAGGCTTGACAGCTTCGTGGGTTTTCTCGGCACCATAGGCTCTACAGCCCCGTTTATCGGGCTCTTCGGCACGGTGCTGGGCATCATACGGGCGTTCAGCGACCTTGCGGCCTCGCAGGGCGCTTCCCCCGCAGCGGTGGCCGACGGCATTGCCGAGGCGCTCGTTGCAACGGCCGCCGGACTCTTCGTTGCGGTCCCGGCCGTCATAGCATACAATTACTTCGTGCGCTCGGCAGGCAGGACGGCGCTCTCGCTGGAGCGCATGAGCATGGAGTTTGTCGATGCCCTGAGCAGCGGGCATGAAAAGGATGCCGGTAATAGATAAGGCTATCAGTAACCGGTTACCCGTTATCGTTAAAGGCATAACCGATAACCGTCAACCGATAACGGATAACCGGTAACCGCCTATGGCATGGAATACGAAGACAAACGAAGAGCAGTTGATAGCAGAGATAAACGTCACGCCGCTTACCGACGTCATGCTCGTTCTGCTCGTCATATTCATGGTGACGACGCCGCTTATAATGGCCGAGTCGTTCAAGGTCTCGCTGCCCAGGGCCGTCACGTCCGGCCCTGAGAAGGGGATGGGGCCGGTTCTGCTCATAAGCGCCTCGGGTGACTTGAGCCTTAACGGAAGGGACGTGTCCATAGAGCGGCTGCGCGATGAATTGATAAACGAATTCGACCGCACGCATGACAAGACGATAATCGTCAAGGCCGACGGCGCGGCCCTCCATCGCGTCGTGGTCAAGGCGTTGGATATCGCAAAACTCGCGGGCGCCGAGCGGCTCTCCATCGCCACAGAGCCGGAATCCAGGTAGCTCTTTAAGGGATCTTCAGCTTGGCCAGATACGCTTCGATTGATATCGGCACCAATACGCTCCGTCTGCTTATCGCTTCGGTTGACGACGCGGGCGGCGTTAGGCACGAGATATACAAACGCCGGATAACGCGCCTCGGCGGCGATTATACCGACTCCGTTGGCATTGCCCCTGCCTCTGCCGAGCGCGCCTTTGTCGCGCTGGCCGAGTTTCAACTGGTCATAGCCGAGGCTGGCGTCGACGGAGTATACGCCTTTGCGACGAGCGTCGTCAGAAGGGCCTGCAACCGCGCATGGTTCGTCGACGAGGTTGAAAAGCGCACGGGTATACGTATAGCCGTTATCTCCGGCGACGAGGAGGCCCGCCTTGCGCTCACAGGTGTTTTGTCGGTAATCGACGCCAGGCGCGGACGCGACCTTGTCATAGATATCGGCGGCGGCTCGACCGAGTTCATATTCACCGAGATGGGCGCTTTGAAAGGCGCATGGAGCATGGAGATGGGCGTGGTGCACCTGGCCGAGGCGCACCTTAAAAGCGACCCGCCGACCAAAGGGCAATCCGAGGGGCTTGAGGCGGAGATAATGAGCGTCATATCCGGTCTCAAATCGCGCCTTGCGGACGCGGGAATAGATGCGGCAGATTACTCCGCCGCAAGCGGCGCGGCCTTCGTGGGCACGGCAGGCACAATAACGACCCTTGCCGCGCTTGATATGAACCTTGAGGTCTACGACCGCGAGAGGATAAACGGCTATAGGCTTTCGAGGACTTCTGTGGAGCGGATGTATGAGCGTCTGCTGAGCCTGACGCTTTCGGAGCGAGGCCGCATCCTGAGCCTTGAAAAGGGCAGGGAAGACCTCATAATACCCGGGACGGCCATAACCCTGAAGACGATGGAAGCGTTCGGGTTTGATGATATCCTGGTCAGCGACGCAGGTCTTCTTGAAGGCATCATCATAGACAGCCGCCTCGGCGGCCGTCTTTCTTAATAACGGAGGAATGACAGTAATGGATAATCTCAGGATAAGGGCGGCCCTTACATTCGACGACGTGCTACTTGAACCGGCGTTTTCCAAGGTGTTGCCAAGGGACGTGGACATCTCAACCCGGCTTACTAACGAGATACGTCTTAACGTGCCGCTCTTAAGCGCCGCAATGGATACCGTTACCGAGTCGCGCATGGCCATAGCCGTGGCCCAGGAGGGCGGTCTTGGCTTTATCCATAAGAACCTCACCATTGAAGAGCAGGCCGCGATGGTCGATAAGGTGAAGAAGTACGAGTCGGTCATCATAATGAATCCGAGGACGCTCGGCCCGGACCAGCGCGTGGCCGATGCCCTTGAAATCATGAAGAAGGAGCAGATATCCGGCTTTCCAATCGTCCAGGACGGCATTCTCGTGGGCATGCTCACCAACAGGGACCTGCGTTTCGAGACCAATACGAAACGCAGGATTTCAGAGATAATGACCAAGTCCGTCGTCACCGCGCCGTTCGGCACCTCGATTGAAGACGCGAAGATGATACTCCATAAGCATAGGATAGAAAAGCTCCCCATCGTCGACAAGAAGAACCACCTGAAGGGGCTGATAACGGTCACGGACATAGAGAAGAGAAAACTCTATCCGAATTCCTGCAAGGACTCCCTCGGCCGTCTGCGTGTGGGCGCGGCCGTAGGCGTCTCGTTCGACAGGGAGGCGCGCATCGACGCTTTGCTTAAGGCCGGGGCCGATTGCATCGTCATAGACACCGCGCACGGGCACAGCAAGGGCGTGCTCGAGGCTGTAAAGGCGACCAAGAAGAATTTCAACTGCCAGCTCATCGCCGGCAACATCGCCACGGCCTCGGCGGCCGAGGCCCTTATGAAGGCCGGCGTGGACGCGCTGAAGGTGGGAGTGGGGCCGGGGTCCATTTGCACGACGCGCATAATCACGGGCATAGGCGTGCCGCAGATTACGGCGGTTGGCGACGTGGTAAAGGTTGCGCGAAAGAAGGATATCCCGGTCATTTCGGACGGCGGTATAAAATATTCAGGGGACGTGACCAAGGCCATAGCAGCCGGGGCCGCAAGCGTGATGATAGGCGGACTATTTGCGGGCACCGACGAAAGCCCCGGAGAGACGATACTCTTTCAGGGCAGGACATTCAAGGTCTATCGCGGCATGGGTTCGATTGAGGCGATGAAAAAGGGCAGTAAAGACAGATACTTTCAGGAGGACGTTGAGAGCGAGCTTAAGCTTGTCCCTGAGGGCATCGAGGGCAGGGTGCCGCACAAGGGACCGATTTCATCGACCATATTTCAGCTTATCGGCGGGCTTCGCGCGGGGATGGGGTATTGCGGGACGCTTACCATCCCCGACCTTCACAAGACCGCGCGCTTCCTCAAGATAACGTCTTCAGGGCTTCGCGAGAGCCACGTTCATGACGTGACGATCACAAAAGAAGCGCCCAATTACAAGCAGGATTTTTAAGTGTTTTAATCGAACGAGGATAGAGGCAAGCGGATATTTTCTTCACCCGGAACTACAACGCGTCATAAAAAACCAGGAGGCTGGAGATGAAGAAGTTATTTCTATTGTCTGCAACGGCGTTAGTCCTGTTTACGGGTTGTCTTGTCACCACCGGCACATATAACAAGGCGCTTGACGAGTCCGAGGCGCGCAGGGTTCAGGCTGAAAAACTCGGGCAGGACGTTGAGGCGGCAAGGACTGAGAACGCGAAGTTGAAGAACGACCTGGCCGATCTTGCAGCAGCAAGGCAGGCGGACGTGGAAAGGCTCAACGCCTTGCTGGATGAGCTTTCCAGCAAGGGCATAATGACGTCGAAGGCCATTGAAGACCTGAAGGTTGAAAAGGCCAGGCTGGACGCCTCGGACAAGGCCAGGACCGCTGAGGCGGCCGGGCTGAAGGTCAAACTTAATGAGTCGGTTGCCGGAGCCGAGGCCCTCAACAAGGAGCTTGTCTCGCTCAAGCAGGTCAAGGACGGCCTTGACGTCTCGCTTAAGGCCAGAGGCGACGAGATTGCGCTCCTTAACGCCACGCTCATCAACCTCACGAAAGAGAACGAGTATCTCAAGCGCGAGGTGGAGCGGCTGCAGTTGAAGACCGGCGAGATGAGCGCGCAGAAAGAGCAGGAGCTTGCGAGGGTCAAGACCACCTACGAGAGCCTTGTCAAAGAGATGCAGCTGGAGATAGACAAGGGCGACATCAAGATAACGCAGGCCCTTGACAGGCTTTCCGTCAATATGGTCGAGAAGATACTATTTGATTCAGGCAAGGCCGAGGTCAAGAGTGACGGGCTTAAGGTGCTTATGAGGGTAGGTAACGTCCTCAAGGGCGTGACCGACAGACAGATACGCGTTGAGGGGCATACCGACAACGTGAAAATCGGCGGCAGGCTCAGGGAGAAGTACCCGACCAACTGGGAGCTCTCAACCGCGCGCGCGGCCAACGTCGTGCGCTATCTTGAAGACAAGGTCGGCGTGGACAGGAAACTACTGTCAGTCGCGGGCATGGCCGATAACAATCCGGTCGCGTCCAACGATACTGCCGAGGGCAGGTCGGCCAACAGAAGGATAGAGATCGTCCTTCTGCCGCTTGACGTGGACAGGGTGCTCGAAGAGTTGAAGAAGTAACAGGCGCGGGTTCAAGTTTGCAACTTGAACCTATGAGTGTGCGCGTAGAAAAACCGCCGCGTTATTTGTAATTACGTAATAAAGGTTCAGGTTGCAAACCTGAACCCGCTGAAGCTTTAGCGGGTTTTTGATTACGTTCGTCATTCCCGAGGTATCTATCGGGAATCCGGCGTCTATTGCGATTCGCAAAATAGCCCTATGCGAGCGAGGCATAAAGACGCTGGATTCCCGCCTAAAATCCGCGGGAATGACGGATTGACGTTTTTCAGTGACAGTGAATCTCCGCCGACAGGAGTCGGCGGTTTCTTACAGCACAAGCCTTCGGCTTGAGTAATTCGGAAAGCCGCTTCATCACCAGACAAAAGTCTGGTGTTTTATGCGGCAAAATAAAGTAAGACAGACCGGGGCAAATGGACATACATACAGAGAAGATCATCATACTCGACTTCGGTTCTCAATACACCCAGCTCATCGCCCGCCGCGTGCGCGAGGCAAAGGTCTTTTGCGAGATACACCCGTTTGACAAGGGGCTTGATGGACTTCTCCCCCCTTTCGGGGTACCCGCGCCAAGGGGCGCGGGTCGGGGGGGCGGGGAGGGATTTAATCCGAAGGGGATAATCCTCTCCGGCGGCCCGTCGTCGGTCTATGACAAAGGCGCGCCCACGTTGCCCAAAAAGATATTCGATATGGGAATACCCATCCTCGGCATCTGTTACGGGATGCAGCTTACGGCCAAGCTCCTTGGCGGCAAGGTCGAGCGGAGCAGGGAGAGGGAGTACGGCGCGGCTATATTGGAGATAGATGATGAAGCCGGTATATTTTACGGACTTGATTCCGGCAAGATAAAGTTTGGCGAGAGAGAGGGCTTTCTTGGCGCTGGTTTGATTGACGTCTGGATGAGTCATGGCGACAAGGTCGTTGGGCTTCCGCCGGGCTTCAAGGCGACGGCCAAATCCGAAAACGCTCTTAACTGCGCGATGGCCGACGTCAGCCGTAAGATCTACGGCGTCCAGTTCCACCCTGAGGTCGCGCATACGCCGCAGGGCGGCAAGATAATCAACAACTTCCTCTTCAATATCTGCGGCTGCGCCCCGTCGTGGACCATGGACGCGTTTATCGAAACCGCTGTTGCCGATATACGCGCAAAGGTCGGCAACGGCAAGGTCGTTTGCGGGATAAGCGGCGGGGTGGACTCGGCGGTCGCGGCCGTGCTCGTTCACAAGGCAATCGGCGACAACCTTACGTGCATATTCGTCGATAACGGCGTGCTCAGGAAGGGCGAGGCCGACAAGGTCTACTCGACGCTTACGAAGAGTTTCAAGATGAACATACGCCACGTTAACGCCTCAGGCCGGTTCCTCAAGAAGCTCAAAGGTGTCACCGACCCGGAGCGCAAGCGCAAGACCATAGGCGCGGAGTTCGTCCACGTATTTGAGTCAGAGGCGCGTAAAATCAAGGGTGTAAGTTTCCTTGCGCAGGGCACGCTCTATCCCGACGTCATAGAGAGTGTCTCTCACAAAGGGCCGTCCGCCATGATAAAGAGCCATCATAACGTCGGCGGACTCCTGAAAAAGATGCGCATGAAGCTCGTTGAGCCGCTGCGCGAGCTTTTCAAGGACGAGGTGCGCGCCCTGGGCAGGGCGCTCCTCATGCCTGACGACATAATCGACAGACAGCCGTTTCCCGGCCCCGGGCTCGCCATCAGGATTATCGGCGAGGTCACTGCCGGCCGCTGCGAAATCCTGCGCGAGGCCGACGCCATAGTCCTTGAAGAGATTAAGGCCGCTGGCCTGTATAATAAAATCTGGCAGTCGTTCGCCGTCCTGCTGCCGATTAAGACCGTAGGAGTGATGGGCGACGCAAGGACGTATGAGAATGTCATAGCCGTGCGCGCCGTCAATTCCACGGACGGCATGACCGCCGACTGGGTGCGCCTGCCATACGAGGCGCTTGCCCGCATCTCAACGCGGATAATCAACGAGGTCAGGGGCGTCAACAGGGTCGTCTATGACATAAGCTCGAAACCGCCGAGCACGATAGAGTGGGAGTAGGGCTGCGGCGTTTGAGGCCATGGAATCAACCGCCTGCCCATATAAATAGCCATACTTTTATATTGCTTTGAGGCGCGAGACATGCTATCATTATGAATAAGACCGGCTTCGAGTGGGATGATGGCAAGGATAAGGAAAATCAGGTAAAGCACAGCGTCTCTTTTTCATTGGCACAGAGGGCGTTTTTGGATCCGCGCCGTGTCATTGTCGAGGATGTCAGTCATGGCGGAGAGGAAGCGCGTTATTACTGTATCGGTAGCGTCGATGATTTTATATTGACGGTGCGATTTACATACAGAGGAAGAGTCATCCGCATCTATGGCGCGGGATATTGGCGGAAAGGGAGAAGGATATATGAAGAGCAGAACGAAATACACTGAAGGGCCGGCAGGTGAACTACGGGTTATAAAGGATTTCCTTCCTCCGCCTGATCAGTTGATATTGAAAGAGGAAAACGTGAAGGTGACTATCGCCTTGAAAAAATCGAGCGTTGATTTTTTCAAAAAAGAGGCTAAAAAGCATCACACCTCATATCAGAAAATGATAAGACAGGTTGTTGATTGGTACTCTTTGCATTATCGAAAGCGCGCGTGAATAGACACGGCAACGGAATAAGGCGGTGCTGTGTTAGAGCAAGCCCATACCGGAACAACAAGGAGACCCTAAATGGTTGAGGATCTTAAGGGCGAAGAGACATGGCGGCTATTCCGCATATTATCCGAGTTCATCGAGGGGTTTGATTCGCTCTCGGATATCGGCCCTGCCGTCTCCATCTTCGGTTCGGCAAGGCTCAAGCCCGGCGACAGGTATTACAAAAAGACCGTCGAGGTCTCAAGGCTCCTTGCGCAGAGCGGTTACAGCATCATAACCGGCGGCGGCCCCGGCATAATGGAGGCGGCCAATAAGGGCGCGGTCAAGGGCGGCGGCATGTCCATCGGCCTCAATATCGTCCTGCCGCACGAGCAGGCGGCCAATAAGTATCAGAACAGGTCGCTTCACTTCAGGTACTTCTTCTCCAGAAAGGTCATGTTCGTCAAGTACGCCATAGGCTACGTCTGCATGCCGGGCGGCTTCGGCACCATGGACGAGTTCTTCGAGGCCTTGACGCTCATACAGACGCATAAGATATATCCGTTCCCGCTCATACTCTTCGGCAGGGACTACTGGTCGCCGCTGGTCAAGTTCATGAAGACGAACATGGTTAAGTTCAAGGTCATCTCGCCCAAGGACATGGACTTTATCGAGATGACCGACGACCCGAAAGAGGTCCTCGAGATAATGAACAGGCATATGAACAGGAAGCAGAAGCTGATTGCAGACGCCGAACTCGGGGCCAAGCCGACGAAGAAGAGCAGACTTTAATATAATTCATGGGGAGGGCGCAGATGAGCGACTCACACGACCGCGAGGCCCTTAAACGGGTGACCGTGATGCTTGAAGAGGAGCAGGTCGAGATGTTGAAAGAGCTTGCCGAAGAGTACCAGGCCAAGCTCGGCAAGGGCTGGAACATGAGCGCGATTATGCGCGTGGCCGTTGGAGACTTTCTTACCAAGATGGGTAAGATGTCATAATTAGGGACACTTCCCTATTTATTTCCAGTTATTAAAAGAACTCATTCTTATGACAATAAATAGGGAAGTGTCCCTAATTATTCCCTTGTGATTATGAAAAAACTCATCTTGTCGTTATCCATTGTCATGGCGTTCTCGTCATACTGCCGGGCGGCCGCGCCTGAGGATAAGGCCTCCGTCGCGCTCACCGTCGGCAGCCGCAAGGATAATCTCGATTGGAATATCGCGGGCAACAGCGCAGGCACAAACCCCAACGTGCTATCCGAGCTCCAATGGAATGACCTGGGCATATATCAGGTGAAGGTTGCCGGAAAGGTGGTCTTCGAGGCTGACGGCGGCAAGGGCGAGGGCTATTATCTGCGCGGCTTCATGGACTACGGCTGGGTTCACAGCGGCACCAACCAGGACTCGGACTATGCAGGCGACAACCGCACCGGCGAATTCTCCCGCTCCAATAACAACGCCGACAGCGGCTCGGTCTCGGACTTCAGCATCGGTCTCGGCTACAGGGCGCGGTATATATTCAAGGAGAGCGTCCTTGATTTCGCGCCGCTCGGCGGGTATTCGCGGCACAGGCAGAACCTCAAGATAACCGACGGCTATCAGACCATACCGGCGACAGGCGCATTTGCGGGTCTTGACAGCTCTTACAACGCGCGATGGCAGGGGCCGTGGTTCGGCATTGATATCGACTGGCTGACCGAAAAGGTTGGGCTTCACGGCGGCGCTGAGTATCACATAGCGCGCTACACGGCTGAGGCCGACTGGAACCTGCGTTCCGACTTCAACCACCCCAAATCCTTCGAGCACAAGGCCAACGGCACGGGGTATGTATTATTCCTCGGCGGCGATTATACAGTCTGGAGAAAGTGGGCGCTTACCGCCGACGTCAACTACCAGAAATGGAACACGACGGGCGGCACGGACAGGACGTATTTTTCCGACGGCACCACGGCCACAACGCGACTTAACGAGGTCAACTGGACTTCATCCGCGTATATGCTCGGCATAATGCGCAGGTTCTGAGGTTTTGTAAAGCGGCTTAAGTCAGCGTTTATTTTTGCGATATCGCTTGACAACGCCTCTGAGTTGTATTATAAATTAAAATACAATTGAATATTGGATGTCTTATCCAGAGTGGCAGAGGGACTGGCCCTATGAAGCCACAGCAACCGGTGCCGTCGCAAGACGGTTTGTCAGGTGCTAAATCCAGCAAGACGGACGGGGAAAGTTTTTATCCGTTATCTTGGAAGATAAGAAAGGTATGCCGCCTCTTCTTATCCGTTGATAGGAGGGGTTTTTTTTTGCCTGAGAAGCTTTTTCTCGCCGTTTAAGGGGTCTTTACAAAATCAAAAAGGTTCGTCCTGCGCGTCCCGGCTTTTAAAGAAGGCGTCAGGACGGCGGCGGTTTGTTTTTTTTGCGTGCGCACCGCCGTAAAAACAAGGAGAAAGGATATTTATGAGCAGTTATCTTAAGGGATTGAAGTGCAGGGAGTGTGGCAAGGATTATCCAAAGGAGGCCCTGCATGTATGCGAACTCTGTTTCGGTCCGCTTGAAGTCAATTATGAATACGAGGGGATAAAGAAGGTACTGACCCGCGAGGTCATAGAGAAAAGGCCGCCCAACATGTGGCGCTACAGGGAACTGCTTCCGATAGATGGCGACCCTTCGGTCGGCGCTCAGGTCGGGTTTACGCCGCTTATAAGGGCGCATAACCTCGGGCGCGTCCTTGGCGTAAAGGAGCTCTATCTCAAGAACGACGCCGTGAACTTTCCGACCCTCTCGTTCAAGGACCGCGTCGTCTCGGTCGCCATATCGCGGGCGCGGGAGATGGGTTTTAAGATTATCGCGTGCGCCTCTACCGGCAACCTTGCGAACTCCGTAGCCGCAAACGCGGCGGCCTGCGGCATGGAGAGCTACGTATTCATACCGTACGACCTTGAGCACTCGAAGATACTCGGCACGCAGATATACGGCGCTAACGTCGTCGGCATAAGGGGCACTTACGACGAGGTCAACAGGCTTTGCAGCGAGGTCGCCGGCAAGTACGGCTGGGCGTTCGTCAATATCAATATCAGGCCGTATTACGCCGAGGGCTCAAAGACCTTCGGCTACGAGATAGCCGAACAGCTCGGCTGGAAGCTGCCGAAGCATATCGTCGTGCCGATGGCCGGCGGGTCTCTCATCACCAAGATATCGAAGGCCTTCAACGAGTTCCATAAGCTGGGGCTCGTTGACGGAGACAGGGTAGATACGCGCATATACGGCGCGCAGGCGGCTGGCTGCTCGCCCATAGTGAACGCCGTAAAGGAAGGCACGGAGCTTATACGCCCTGTAAGGCCCAATACGATTGCCAAATCGCTGGCCATAGGCAACCCGGCGGACGGTTACTACTCGGTCAAGACCATAACCGGCAGCGGCGGCTGGGCGGAAAACGTCACGGACGAGGAGATAATCTCGGCCATGAAGCTCCTGGCCGAGACCGAGGGCGTATTCGCCGAGACCGCGGGCGGCGTCACGCTCGGGTCGGCGAAGAAGCTCATCGAACAGGGCAGGATTCCCAAGGACGAGTCTATCGTTATATGTATAACCGGAAACGGCCTCAAGACCCAGGAGGCGCTGCACGGCAAGCTGGGTGAGATAGACGTGATAAACTCCAAGCTGGCGGAGTTTGACGAGCTTGTCAACGCCAACGGCAAGGTCTACGCGGTAAAGGCGTAGGCCTGCGCCCCCGGCCGGGCCTTATGGCCGGGGGCCTTGCGTCACTTTATTTGTTCAGGCTGCTCAAAAAGCTCCAGATGCGAGGGGTCGAGAAGCGAGGAATGAGGCGTATTGTGTGTATACGCCGCAGTGACGAGCGACGAAGACAACGAAGCAGATGGACTTTTTCAGCAGCCTGGTAGACAACGCGGATGCGCTCGGACCGCCTGCGCGGCCTTGGGCCCATCCGCATTTTTTACTACTAATCCGCCTCTGTTTTTTGTTAGAATAAAAAGATACGGTGAATTACCAACAAGTGAAGGAGCAATAGTAAATGACCGACCATTTCATAGAAGACAAGTCGAACAAGGTTACTGTAGACGTTGAAGGGCACGACGGCAAGGTTGATTTTAACGACCTGAAGACCGGCGGCTTTATCAAGCAGAGGCAGAAAGACCTCTTTGCCGTTAGGCTTCGCTGCCCCGGCGGCAGGCTCTCCACGGATAAACTCGTCGAGATATCCAAACTCGCGCACAAATACAGCAAGAAGAGCGTCGTCCACTTCAGCTTCAGGCAGTCGCTTGAGATACTCTACGTCGATTACAAGGACTTCCACGAGCTTGTGGCCGAATTGAAGAAGATAGGTCAGGAGGTAGCCTCCTGCGGCCCGCGCGTAAGGGTGCCGACGGCATGCGGCGGCTGCGAGTATAACCCGAACGGTCTTACCGACACGCAGGCAATGGCCAAAATGGTCGACGAGAAGTTCTTCGGCACGCGCACGCCTCACAAGTTCAAGACCTGTTTTTCAGGCTGCCCCATAGACTGCGCAAGGACGAAGGAGATGGACTACGGTTTTCAGGGCGTGGTCGAGCCAGTCTGGGACGAGGAGGCCTGCACCGGTTGCACCATTTGTTCCGAGGCCTGCAAAGAAGACGCAATCGAGGCGCATCCCGTGAGCGGCAAGCCGATATTCGACCCCATGAAGTGCATCTATTGCGGGGACTGCATCCGCGCCTGCCCGACCGAGACATGGAAGGCCAAGCGTTACGGTCATATCGTGCGCATAGGCGGCAAGCACGGCCGTCACCCGATGGAGTCGGTCGAGGTGTGCAAGTTCCTGCCGGACGAGAAGGTCCCGGACGCCATACACAAGACGGTGGAATGGTATAACGCGAACGGCAAGCGCGGCGAGCGCATCGGCAATACCTTGAAGCGCGTCGGCTTGACCCATTATCTCGACTACATGGAGCCGGTCTTCAAGAGCGGCTCTCCGGCCGATTGGGTCGTGCCGGCGCAGGGCGTCAAGAAGGACTAACAGGCTTTTAACAACCATTAATCCGGCGGCCGCGTTAACGCGGCCGTTACGCGAGGACGAGATGACCGAAGAGACCAAAGCTAACGCGTCGCTGGACCTGCGCGGGGTCGTATGCCCCATCAACTTCGTCAAGGCCAAGCTCAAGCTCGACATGCTGGAGACCGGCGAGGTGCTCGAACTTATGCTCGACTCAGGCGAGCCGATACAGAACGTGCCGAAGTCGATAAAAGAAGAGGGACATAAGATACTCGAAGTGAAGAAGCTGGACGGCTACTTTTCCCTGAAGGTGCAGAAGGGGTGAAGCCGGGCCTCGGCTGAGCATAGAGTTATCGATTATCGATTCCTATGCTTCTGCTGATAACGGATAACCGGCAACCGATAACCGGTTTTGGTGGAAAATTAACTCATATCAGGAGGAAGAAGATGGCAGTCAAGGTCAGGATACCCACGCCGCTGCGTAAACTTACGAACGGCGCTGATGAGGTCGCGGCGGAAGGGGCCAACATCAACGAGATCATCAATAACCTGGAAAAGAGCTATCCAGGGCTTAAAGAGCGGATATGCGAGCCGGACGGCAAGCTCAGGCGTTTCGTGAACCTCTATCTCAACGACGAGGATATAAGGTTCAAGGAAAATATGGAGACCCGGCTCAAGGATAACGACGAGGTCTCCATCATCCCGGCCATCGCAGGCGGGCGTTAACGGCCAGACGCGTTGTCCTGCATCGGGAAACAGGCGGTTACGCAATAATCTTTAATCCAACAGGGGCGTATCTTGAAAACGAGGGTCTATCTTACATATCCGAAAGAGCAGGTAAAAGAGCCGCTCATCTATAACATCGGCCAGCTCTTCAAGGTTGTTACCAATATCCGTCAGGCTACGGTCTCTGATCTCGTCGGCCTCGTGGCCCTTGAGCTCGACGGCGCGCCCGAGGAGATAGAGAAGGCGACAAAGTACCTTAAGGATAAGGGCGTTAAGGTCGAGCCGATAGAGCTTGATATCATCGAGTGAGCCTGCGTTAGCCAGCCGTTGTTTTTTTTTCTGCACGCCCTCCTGGCCCTTGTGCGGCGAGGGGGCGTTTTTTTATCAGGCATGCTTGTGAGCCTTTTGTCCGGTTTTGCAGCGGCGCCTTCGGGCAGCGTCATGAGCAGGCCGGCGCCCGATTCTTCAATTCCGGCCCTCTTGATTCGCATGCATTAAGTGCTTGCATTCCCCTGATGCCCTTGTTAATATAAGACAATACGTAAAACGCTATTCGCATCCGGAACCTGTATGTGCTAACCGTTTATTGGTGAGGCCGGTATGACAAAACTGCTTGTTGAGGTCTACGCCAGGAAGGATTGCAAGCATTGTTGTCAGTTTGCGAAGTCTTCCGATTGCGCGCTATGTCAGGACGTGAAAGACGTCGTTGACAGGGTCATGGGCGAGATACCTTTCCAGTTCAAGGAGATCGACGTCTGCTCAAGCGAAGACCTTGACCGGCGTTACCGCGAGGACGTCCCCACCATATTCATCAACGGCAAGAAGGCCTTCAAGTTCAAGGTAGACGAGGCTGAGTTCAAGCGTCGGTTGCGTAAAGAGATGATAAAGGACGGCATGCAACGCCTCTGGGAAAAGAAGCATCACTACGGCTAACCCTCCTTCTCCCTCGCACAGAGCCCTTGCATCATACCCCCCACCGATACGCTCAAATAATATATACCCGTCAGAGTAGCTCAACGCCCTGAGTTTGACCTTAGCGCAAGGCGTCGAGTTGCGCGTTATTTCCTTGCGTCGATTCTATTTTTCAGTCATCGGTCGGTTGCCCCGCGCCATGCCGGCCCGACTCCTTGTTTTCATGCCAGGAATTTGTTATATTCGCATAATAACGCCTTGTCCCGGTAGCTTACGTGAAAAGACCGATTTGCCTCTTCATAACCGTCATCCTGCTTGCCTTGCCCGTGTTCTGTTTCGCGGCTGCGGATGCGCGGATAAATAACGTCAGGGTCGCGCCTGTCAATGGCTCAGGCGCGGTCTCCGTTTCTTTTTCCGTCTCGGATGCCTTTACCAAGGAGATAGACGACGCCATAAAGAGCGGGCTTGCGACCTCGTTTACCTTCCGCGTCGAGGTGGAACGCAAGAATACGCTCTGGTTCGACCATAACGAGGCGGATGTGCGCTTCAGGCATACCGTCAAGTACGACACTCTTCGGGATGAATACAACCTGACCCTTGATGAAGCGGCCAATACGGTCGAGCGCACGAAGGACGCCGTCAGTATGAAGGAGCTCATGTCCGTGTGTAACGGGGTCGTGCTCCGGCCTCAGGCCGGTTTTGTCAAGGGCGAGAATTACGAGATACGGATAAAGGCCGAACTTCACACCATCAAACTGCCCATGGGTCTTGATTACGTCCTGTTCTTCGTCAAGTTGTGGGATTTCGAGACGGACTGGCATACCGTAATATTCTCGCCCTAACCCAAGCGCTATATGAGTGATATCCAAAAGATAGAGGCGGATGGGAAAAGACGCAGGCGCGAGCTCTGGATAATCGCGGTTATCGTCCCGATTATTTTACTCCTTATTTATATCGAGTCTCACATCTCGCTTATAAGCGGCGACGTGCCGCTGCCTACGAACATCTTCCTCCTCGGCCTCATCAATATCAACATTATCCTCCTCATCCTGCTCATATTCCTGGTTATCAGGAATACCGTAAAGCTCTACGTCGAGAGGAAGAAGAAGGTCATGGGTTCAAGGCTCATGACCAAGCTCATTACCGCCTTCGTTGCCCTGACTATAGTCCCGACCTTCCTTATCTTCTTCGTTGTCATCGGCTTTATCAACAGGAGCATAGACGGGTGGTTCGGCATAAAGATAGAGGACTCGCTGCAGGAGTCGCTCGACATGGCGCAGAACTACTATCAGGATATCATTGAGAAGGTCGCATCCGGCTCGCGCGTCACCGCGCTTGCCGTGTCAAAGGACGCCCTGGCGGCCGATCACGACCGTTTGCGTGAATATGTAGAGGCGAAACTCGCTGATAATGATTTTTCCACCATCGAGATTTTCGCTTCCGACGGCAGCCGCGTATACTATACCATATCCTCCAAGGTCAACAAGAACATGGTGCCCGACGTCGAGGAATCTCACGTGGCAGCCGCGCTCCGCGGCGAGGGCGCGGGTTTTATCGAGACTCTCGGTTCGAGCGATATCGTAAGGGGCGTCTCTCCCATACCGGCGCCGGAGGGTAGAGACGCGGTCGTCGGCGCGGTGGTCGTGAGTTACTACGTCCCGCAGAGCCTTATCGAGAAGATGAAGGACATCACGGCCGCGTTCGAGGGGTATAAGCAGCTCAAACTCCTTAAGAACCCGGTAAAGACCACGTACTTCTCCATACTTCTCATCATAACCCTGCTTATCGTCTTCTTTTCCATCTGGATAGGCCGTTATATCGCCAAGGAGATTACCGTCCCCATACACGAGCTTGCCGATGGCACGCATGCGGTCGCCAGCGGCAATCTCGACTACAGGATTGACGTCGAGTCGAACGACGAGATAGGGCTTCTTGTAAAGTCCTTTAATCGTATGACGGAAGACCTTGCCGCCGGCAAGACCAAGCTCGAAGCCGCCAACCTGGACCTCAGGCGAACGAACAGCGAACTCGACCAGCGCAGGCGTTACATAGAAATCGTCCTCGGCAACGTGCCCGCGGGAGTCGTCTCAATCGACAAGACGGGGCGCATCATCTCGATCAACAGGGTCGGAGCGGAGATACTCGGCACGGAAGAGGGTGTGGCGCTCGGCAGGAACTACCGCGAGGTCCTGCGCGAGGAGGACAGAGAGGCGCTGCGCGAGATGATACGCGAGATGATGGACGAGGGTTTTGCCGCCATGGAGCGGCAGATGAGGGTCTCGGTGCGCGACAAGGTGATGACCGTGCTCGTCAACCTCAACGCGCTGCGCGACGAGTCCGGCGAGTACCTGGGCATGGTCGCTGTGCTTGACGACCTTACCCATCTGCTCAAGACCCAGAGGATGAGCGCGTGGAAGGAGGTCGCCAGGAGGATTGCCCACGAGATAAAAAATCCGCTCACTCCGATAAAGCTCTCGGCGCAGAGGCTCAGGAAGAAGTACCTGGATAAGTTCCCGGGCGACGCCGTCTTCGATGAATGCACGTCCACCATCATCAAGCAGGTCGATGAATTGAAGACGCTCGTCAACGAGTTCTCGACCTTCGCCAGGATGCCCGCGTCCAATCCGTCTCCTAACGACTTGAACGAGATAGTCGAGGAAACGGCGGCCCTCTACCGCTCGGGGCACAGGAAGGTGAAATTCGATACCATACTCGACCAGAGGCTGCCGATAATATAGCTCGACCGCGACCAGATAAAGCGCGTCCTGATAAACCTTATTGACAACGCCGTCGCAGCCGTTGACGAGGACGGTTCGGTGAGCATAGAGACGCACTATCTCGAAGAGCTGCGGCTTGCGAGGCTTGAGGTCTCGGATAACGGCTGCGGCATCTCGCCGGAGGCGAAGCAGCGGCTTTTTGAACCGTATTTTTCAACAAAGAAGACCGGCACCGGCCTCGGGCTTGCCATAGTAAGCAATATCGTCGCCGACCATAACGGTTACATAAGGATAAAGGACAACCTTCCGTCAGGGACGCGGTTCGTGATAGAATTTCCGGTAAAGGCGGTAAGCGTATGAAGACGATAATGGTCGTTGACGACGAGAAGGATATCAGGGATTCGCTCTCCGGAGTCTTGAGCGACGAGGGCTATGACGTCGTTACGGCGGGAAGCTCCGAGGATGCGCTAAGGCTGATTGAGGGGGCCTTGCCGGAGCTTGTGCTGCTGGACATCTGGCTGCCCGGCATGGACGGCACCGAGGCGCTGAAGCATATCAAGGCCCTGTACCCGCTCCTGCCGGTCATCATGATATCCGGTCATGCGAACATAGAGACGGCCGTCAAGACGACAAAGCTCGGCGCGTACGATTTCATAGAAAAACCGCTCTCGCTCGACAAGGTCGTTCTTACGGTCCAGCACGCCCTGGAGCGCAAGAGCCTCATCGAAGAGAACCGTACCTTGAGGCAAAAAGAGCTCGCCAAGTACGGGCTCGTAGGCGGCTCGGAGTCCATGCAGGCCCTTAAGCGCGATATAGAGCGCGCCGCTCCATCGAACGGATGGGTGCTTATCACCGGCGAGAACGGCACCGGCAAGGAGTATGTTGCAAGGAACATACATCTGCTCTCAAACAGGGCGGCAAAGCCCTTTATCGAGGTCAATTGCGCAGCCATACCGGAAGAGCTTATAGAGAGCGAGTTGTTCGGCCACGAGAAAGGCGCCTTTACCTCGGCAATAGCGCAGAAGAAGGGTAAGTTCGACCTTGCCGACAAGGGGACGATATTCCTCGACGAGATAGGCGACATGTCGTTGAAGACCCAGGCCAAGGTCTTGCGCATCCTTCAGGAGCAGACCTTCGAGCGCGTGGGCGGGGTCGAGCAGATAAAGGTGGACGTGCGCGTGATCGCGGCGACCAACAAGGATCTGCGCGAGCAGATAACCAGGGGCGCGTTCCGCGAAGACCTCTTCTACCGGTTGAACGTCATCCCGTTCCATATACCGCCGCTTCGCGAAAGGACGGCGGACATCCCGTTGTTCATCGAACACTTCCTGAAGGAGTTTACGGCTCAGACCGCCAGGGGCGTGATGAGCGTATCGGAAGAGGTCATCTCCCTATTTCTGCAATATCGCTGGCCGGGCAATGTCAGGGAGCTTAAGAACCTTGTTGAAAGGCTCGTTATAATGACCCCGGGCAGCGTCATTAAGATTGATGATATACCATCTTTCATGCTGGCGGGCAAGACCGCGTCCCACGGCGAGACCGGCGCCTCAAACCAGCAGATTGATATCTTCAAGTCCAGCCTTCTCAAGGAGGCGCGCCGCGACTTCGAGAGAGAGTTCATCCTGCGTAAGCTCAAGGAGTTCGGCGGCAATATCTCAAAGACTGCCGAGGCTATAGGCATTGAGAGGACGCACCTGCACCGCAAGATACGCAGTTACGGGCTTGAAGTGTAGCAGGCTGCTCTCTGGCAGTCCGCCCAGCGCCACTTTTCATCAGATTATCGCTGAATCTGTACAAATGTCTGCGATAAAAAGTGGTGATGGGCGGACATTTTAAATGGATGCTTCCTTACCAGCAAGAGCGCAGCTCTTCAAAACGCCCATCTGCGGCGTTGTCTCGTCGCTGCTCACTGCGGCGCACAACAATCTTCCCGTTGCAATACCAGCCTTCGGCTGGCGGCAACGGGAGCCCAGCCTCATTCGTCGCTCCTCGACGCATAGGGGAACCCACGTGAGAAGCGTGGGTCTATGGCGGGGTTCCCATTGCGTCTTTATTATTGCAATGGGAAGATGCAGACTTCGTCTGCTGGTAATGAAGTTGCTCTTTTATATTGCTCGCCTTTGGCGAGCGGCCAGAGAGCAGCCTGAACAAGTTTTGAATTTCTTAGCAAACTGATAGCGCTCGTACCGGCCCTGTCGTCTCGCGGTGGATATGAGTGCAAGACGATGCCGCCTGTCAACGTCAGGCGGCGCGGCTCATAATCGGAATTGGCGGCGTTTGGCGGGGTGGTTGGGAAATCAGGTTTCCGAGACCATAAAAAAACATTGCGCGCAATCTGTCGATTGCGCGCAACGGGTATTCCGACCGGTTCTGCTGCCTGATGCCTTATATTACAGGCGGGGCAGGGGGTGCCGGAGGCGCTGGCGGGGCAGGTGCCGGTGCCGGGGGTGCGGGCGGGGCAGGGACAGGCGCGGGAATCTCGCCAAGGATGGTTATCGAGATCTCGCAGTCCTTGCATGATTTGACCTCTACTTCCATCTTGTTCGAGTCGTTGAGTTCGACGTCTACCTTAAGCTCGCCGACCTTCTTGTTGAAGTCCTTCTCCCTTAGAATCTTCTTGCCGTTCAACTCCACTTCGGCACTCGAGACCCGCGCCTTTTCGCCGGAGTCGCCGCCGTTTTTCACGACGACCACTCCCTTGCCGGCCACAGGCGCGGCAAACTTGAATTTGCTCTCCTCTTCGTGATGTCTTTCCTTTGTCTTGCTTACATAGACCGGCCCGTAGATGACGCCCATCTCGGCCTCGGCCAACGTAGCGGATACGAGAAACATGAACGACGTTGCCGCTAACAGTATCCTTAATCTCTTCATAGCCTTATCCTCCCATAGCTTATTTTTTTAATCTAATACCGCCCATCGTTAAATCAAGTTTAGCACTGATTTGGATAAATGAAAGTGACTATAGGCACAATTTGAAAAAAAACAGGCTTGTCTTGAAAAGACGGGCCTGCCGCTCGTTTAACGTCCGCACTTCGCAAGCTATAGGATGGGGATAGTCTCTTCGTTATGCCGCTATTCTCCCGGCTCTATTATGATATCCTCAAGGCGCCTTTTCGGGACATGGTGCGTCCCGTCCTTGTCGCGCCAGTACCTTATCTCGCCGCCAGGCCCGACGGTCTCGAGAACCACTTTTTCCAGAGGTTTGCCCAGGGCGATGACGAGCATGACATCGTAACGCCCTGAGATGGACAGGGCCTCTTTCAGCGCTTTCTTATTGATTGAAGCGATGATACAGCCGCCGAGCCCCGCGGCCGCGGCCCCCAAAAGGAGCGTTTGCGCGGCAATGCCGTGGTCGCAGTTGACCGTCTTTGATACGGTCGTATCAAGGAGTATTATTATGTAGGCCGAGGGCCTCTCGCCGGGGCGTGGCCCCGGCCAGTCGCTCAGGTAGCCTGCCCACGAGAGGTGGGGGAAGATGATAGCGTTCCTTCCCGCGTCTGATGAAAGCATATACCGGAGCGGTTGAAGGTTTGCGGAAGATGGCGTAAGCCTGGCAAGGTCAACGAGCCCTTTAAGCTGGTCATCGCTTACAGGCACGTCCTCGTAAAACCTGCGGTAGCTCCTGTTCTTCTGGATGAGTTCTTTCAGCGTAGCCATCATAAAAAGTATTCTGCCACAGGTCGCTGGATTGCGCCAGATGAAATCTTGAACTCCTTTGTCATCTGAAAAAAATGAGAACCGGTCTGCACAGTCCGGTTCTCACTATAAACCATCAAATCATTTGTGCTATCTTTTTTTATGCCTTTTCACTCCAAAGCAGGAAATATGTGCTATAATTGACGCCGGAAGAAAACCTTTCTGAATCCCGCATTATGCGTAGAAGGTATTAACGTAATATTATGACAGTAATTTTTTATTTACTGCCAATCTCTTCTTGACGTTGTGTGTATTGTATGGTAAATATATGATTGATTGTGGCTCTGCATATCTCTGTTTAAGGCTCTGAAATGTAACTAATGGGTGACTTGATGTATCATGTCCAACAACATACCTTTATAGCCAAACCATTGAGGGTTATGAGAAAGCCTGTCGTGTTGATAGTCGATGACGAGCCTGCGTTAAGGACTACTCTTGGCATACTCCTTGGCGAGCAGTATGAGGTCATACTCGCTTCCGACGGCATGGAGGCCGTAGAGGCTGTCAAGCGCGTGCCGATAGACCTTGTCCTGATGGACGTAAATCTGCCCGTGATAAACGGTCTGCGAGCCCTTGAGATAATCCGCGATATGGACAGCGAGATAGGCATTGTCATGATATCCGGCACGGACAGCGCCCAGCAGGCGGTGAGCGCCCTGAAGAAAGGGGCCTTCGACTATATAACCAAGCCCTTTGACAACGACGACCTCTTGATGACCTTGAGCCGCTATATCCAGAGGCAGCGTCTTAAAAACGAGGTGGCGTTTCTCAAGGACGAGCTGAAAAGCCGCATCGGGTGGGGCGAGATATTGAGCATCTCCCCGAAGATGCAGGAGGTCTTCGACCTTATAAAGAAGGTCGGTTCCTCCTCCTCAAGCGTCCTTATAACCGGGGAGAGCGGCACGGGCAAGGAGCTTGTGGCAAGGGCGATTCAAGCGCTCGGCGAACGCCGCTCAAAACCGTTTGTGGCGGTCAATTGCGGGGCCGTGCCGTCCGAGCTTATGGAATCAGAGCTATTCGGCCACGAGAAAGGCTCTTTTACCGGGGCGCACGCAAAAAAACTCGGCAAGTTCGAGTACGCTGACGGCGGCACCATCTTCTTCGACGAGGTCTCGACGCTGCCCATGAACCTGCAGGTCAAGCTTCTGCGCGTGCTTCAGGAAAAGATGTTCGAGCGCGTCGGCGGCAACGTCTCCATAAAGGTCGATATCCGCGTGATAGCCGCCACCAACATCGACCTTGAGACCGCCGTTAAGCGCGGGACATTCCGCGACGACCTCTACTACAGGCTGAACGTCGTCCCCGTAAAGATACCGCCTCTGCGCGAGCGCAAGGAGGATATCCCCATCCTCGTGACCAATTTTATCGAAAAACACTCAGCCGTATGCAACAAGTTTATTAAGGGGATAACGCCGGACGCCCTTGAGGCGCTGGCCGAATATGACTGGCCGGGCAACGTGCGTGAGCTTGAAAACCTCGTCGAGCGGCTCGTGGTGCTTGGCCGCGATGGCCATGAGATATGCTATGAAGACCTGCCGGTAAGCATGTTCATAACCGAGCCGGGCGGGGCGCCCGGCGGCGAGCCGGTCGAATTCCGCGAGGCGTGCAGGAACTTCGAGCGGCGCTACATCATAGAGGTGCTGAACAAGACCAACTGGAACCGCATCAAGGGCGCAAGCATGCTGAAGGTGCACCGCAACACCCTCCTTATGAAGATGAAAGACCTCGGCATAAAGCCGCCGAAGGGCAGGGAGTGAGGGAGGGGGGGCATTTGTATGGTATAAGTTTCAAGGCAGGAGCAAAATAATCTGCCTGGTTGTGGTTCCCGGGCAGGCATTTGTATGGTATAAGTTTTCAATCGTCGCCGGAGACATGTTCGCAGTTGTGGTTCCCGGGCAGGCATTTGTATGGTATAAGGGTCACAACCAAGACCGGCGAGACGAAAGGGTTGTGGTTCCCGGGCAGGCATTTGTATGGTATAAGATAGCCTGCTACACTAATTCCGCCCCTCGAGTTGTGGTTCCCGGGCAGGCATTTGTATGGTATAAGACGGAGCGCAAACGCTAACAGGCCATAGCAGTTGTGGTTCCCGGGCAGGCATTTGTATGGTATAAG
>JACRNO010000006.1 GCA_016234855.1 Deltaproteobacteria bacterium
TATGAATACGCGTATGCCGCGCCTTCCGCGCTCGTGTAGCTCGCCTTGTTGCCCGCGTTGTCATACGTATACGAATGCGTCTTTTGGAACGCGCCGTTGTTGTAGCTGACCGTCTCGCTCAGCTTGCGGTTGAGCGCGATGGGCTTCGCAAGCTCAGCCCATCTACGGCACTCACAAGAATGCCCATGTCAACAAAATTCCTATCACCAATAATATCATGCCCAAATATAGTAATTTTTTCTCAAAAGGTTCGCCATAAATAAAAGCACCTCTCATCAAATTACCCATTCTACTGCATGTCATCAAGTTCGCAGTAATTATGAGAATCAAACCTGCAAAAGAAACTATGATTACAAAAATGTCTACTATGCTAAGCATATGGTAACCTTATTTAGTTACGACCACATGGTTCTTCTTTAACGCCACCTATAATACGAGCGCGTCCTGCAAACCAATCCATACTCAAATCATATCCTGTAATACTTTCGAAACCTACCCCGGTAAGATCGCCATATCCTTCTCCGATATACATACCACCAAGACTAACACCTGTACCAAAAGAGGCGGTGGCAGCTGCGTAGGTAACGTTGCCTGCGAGTCTGCTTACATCTGGGCCTCCATTCACATGACGATCATCAATTTCTAATGAAAAAGCTGCAAAACCTACTGGCAATCCATAGGTTATTCCAGCAAGAGGTATAGCGAATTTAGCTGATTGTTTTTTCCCATTGAAACATTCGGAGGTTACGTCCAATTCAATAACACCACCACCAACACCACCTATACCACCAGATATATATTTGCCCTTACCTTGATAAGTATACAAACCAATTGAATCCGTATACCTCACCGGATTCTGTCCCACGTAAGAATACAGGTTCGTGTCTCCGCCATTGAACCCTATCGGGTCTTCGGAGATGAAGCGGCCGGTTCTTGCGTCGTAGTAGCGGGCGCGGTAATAGTACAGGCCGGTTTCTTGGTCGAACTCGCGGCCGGTGAATGTATACGGCTGCGCGAAGGACGCGTTCAGCGTAGCTGTGATATTCCCGAAGGCGTCATAGGTGTAGCTTTGCGCCGCCGCGCCGGTTGAGTCGGTCAAGGCCGTTATCGTGCCGAGGCCGTCCTTGTGGTAGTAATATATCGCGCCTGATTTTTCCATCGCAAGCGCGTCGTCTATGCCGAGGCCGTGCGTGTATTTTGTTTTGAGGTTATTGCTTACATCATACTCCGCGATGGCGTTCGCGCCGTCATACAGGTAACGGGTTGTAGAGATTGCTTCGCTTGCGCTCGCAATGACCGAAGGAGTTACTTTCTTCTCTATTCGTCTACCCAACGCATCGTATTTGTATTCCGCAACTGCGCCGTCCGGCATGGTCGCCTTGACGAGCTTGTTTTCGTAGTCGTACGCATAGGCCGTCGTGCCGGTTGCGCCGGTCTTGCTTACGATGTTGCCGTTGTTGTCGTGCGCGTATGTTTCTCCGTCGCTCGTCGCAATGCGGTTGCCCGCGGAGTAGGAGTACTGGATTCCCGCCTGCGCGGGAATGACGGAACCATCAGCAACGGCGGCAGCCCACACTGCGGCCTTTCTGTTCCCGACTTTATCATAAACAAACGTCTCTGTCTCCTGATTCAGGTGACTGGCCTGCGTCAATTGATAAAGGCCGTCGTACTGATAAGTATGCGCGCCCGCGAGGTCGGTGTTGGTAAGCCGGTTGCCGACGGGGTCGTAGGTGTAGAGATTACTGGTCGCGTCCGCTGCGTTCAGTTTGTTTGTGAGACTCGTCAACTCGCTTGCCGCGTCGTATGCGTATGCCGCGTTGACGCCGTTCGGATATGCAAGGCCGGTTCTTCTGCCGAGTTGGTCGTATGCAAAGCTGAACCTTAGCCCCGCCGAATCCATCGCGCTCAACAGGTTGCGGCCGTCGTATGAGTATGTCGTTACTCTTCCCTCTCCGTCCGTCATCTTCGTCCTGCGGCTGTTTTTGTCGTACTCGTATGCGACGGTCTTGTTGAGGCCGCCGTCGGTGAATGCCGTTACTCTGCCGAATGTATCATAGGCAAACGTCAACGCGGTATTATTATTCGACGCCGTCAGGAGCCTGCCCAATGAGTCGTATGTAAAGGTCGCCGCAGTGTTGTCGGGATAGGTCTTTTGTAACAACCGCCCCGCCGCGTCATAAGCATAACTTATGACATTTCCGTTCCTGTCGGTTACGCTCGTTATCCTTTCGTTCTTATCAAATATAGTCTCCGTCGCGTTGCCGAGCGGGTCGATTATCCGCGACGGGCTTTCCGTGCTTCCGCCCGTTGCCGCGCACGCGGCGCAGGCGCCCGGGGCCGCGTACTCGTAGGCCGTGACGCTGCCCTCGGCGTCGGTTATCGAGAGAAGGCGGTTGGATGAGTCGTAGGCAAGCGTTGTTACCGCCCCCTCACCCCAACCCTCTCCCACAAGGGGAGAGGGAGTTTTCTGAGTCATCTTTGTCAGATTGCCTTCTCCGTCGTATCGATACTCCTTCCTGTTGCCGAGCGCGTCGACAGCGGCGGTGGTTCTGCCGCTGTAATCGGTCTCGACGCTCGTTACGCGGCCGAGCGGGTCGGTCATTGACGCGGGTCTTCCGGCGGCGTTGTACGTCACAACGCTCGCGTTGGCGAGCGGGTCTGTCGCGCTGAGAAGCCTGCCGTCCGCGTCGTAGCTGAACTCGGTCCTGTTGCCGTTCGCGTCGATTGATGCAATGCGGTTGCCCGGCCCGTCATACTCGTATCTCGTCGCGTTGCCGAGCGGGTCGATAACTTTTATAAGATTGCCTGATGCGTCGTATGAGTAGCTCGCGGTCGCCCCGGCCCTTGTCGCGCTTGTCAGTTGTCCGTAGTTGTCGTACGCAAACTCCGCAACCGACTGCTCCGGCTTTCCAACGGCGTTGACGGCCTTTAGCGCGAGCGTGCCGCTCGCGTCGTACTCGAAGCTGCTCGCGTTGCCGAGAGGGTCGGTCACGGACGCGGGCCTGCCTTCGGCGTTATACGTGATAGTCGTCAGGCCTCCCTCGCCGTCGTAGACCCTGACCGGGTTGTGCCACTGGTCCATCTGAACGAGCGTGATATTACCGGCCGCGTCGATATGCCGCTCAAGGCCGCCCGGAAGGTACTCGGTCTTTTTCACGAGCACGTTGCCGTCGACCTCTTCCTCGGAGGTCAGCCTGCCCTTGTCGTTGAGGGTCTTCTTGAGCTTCCTCCCGTTCTTTCCGGTGACGTAGAAGGTCTTGTTGATGTAGTCGTAGCCGTAGACCGTCTCGTGCCCCGCGGACGACCCGCCGGAGTCCCTGAGGGCGGAGCCGACCGGGTCGATCACCTTGCCCGTGACGCCCCTGTCCGCGTACGCATACTCTATCTGATAGGTCTCCGCGCCGGGGTTCGTCTTCGACGTCAGCCCGTGATACGAGTTATACGCGTACGAGTAAACGCCGCCCGCCGCGTCCGTGACCTTGACGAGGTTGCCGAAGCCGTCGTACCCGTACGCGACCTTCCGGCCGGACCGGTCGGCCGCGCTCGCGATGTGATGGTCGGCGCCGTGCGTAAAGACAAGCGCGTCCCGGCCGACGGGGTCTTTGACAGCCTCCTTGAGCTTGCCGTCAACGTCAAAGACGCGCAGACGCCCGCCCCGTTCCTTAAGTTCAAACCCGGAAAGGGTCTTCGTCAAAGTAAGGCCGTTCTCGTAATCCGCAAAGAACTTTCCGGCGGAGTCGGCCTTGAAGGTGATGTACCTCCCTTCCGAATCGACATACGTGTCGTTATTGACAATCTTCGTAAAATACGTCGAGTGCCAGCCAAAACCCAGCGGGCCGTCAACGGGAATATCGAAGACGGGCATGGGGTCTACGGCAGGCGGCATATTCAGATATTCGGCGCATAGAGGCACCATGCTGGATCCTCCGCCTCCGCCGCCGCCGCCCGCACTCATAGTCAATCTCGGTTTTAAAAGCGTCTGGAAATATGCCAACTGCTCCGACGTCATCGGGGTGCAGGTAGCGCGCTGCGTAGTCCCCTGCGAGGAATAAGAGCTGCCGGTCGACACCATGCCGCCGCCACCGCTTCCGCCGCCGCTGCTTGTTAACGTCGGGGCCGTTGTGTCCGTTGCCGTGACTTGCGTTGTCGCGGCGGCGGGGTCATCGGCTTTTTTACTCTTGACTATGTTGGAGCGATACGTTCTTTCAAGAATGATGGGCGCGGACGGGGTCATCGGCTTTTTTACTCTTGACTATGTTGGAGCGATACGTTCTTTCAAGAATGATGGGCGCGGAAGGCGCCGGCGTCTTCAAGTCCGACGCGCTGAACTCGTACGTGCCGTTCGAAAGCAGCACGCTGCTGCCGGTGCAGTGCCTTAAATCCTTCTCGCACATACGATTTGTGCACGCCGGGCTGAAACACTGGTCTTTTCCTATGGTCGTCGGAACCGATCCCCCGCCGCCGCCAGACCCGCCCACCGGCGCGGGACCGAATGCATAAGACGTGGAAGCGCTGCCACCTCCGCCGCAGGACGATGCCCTGGATACGGTATGACTGCTGCTCCTGCCTACTCTTCTTTCATTCATCGAACCGGGGCAGATGACCGCGCTCCCGGCCGTAATAATCGCAAAACCTGCATAGCAGGAACCGCCGCCGTAGCCGCTCACTTCATCGAAAAGACTGCCGTACCCGCCATGTTTGCGCGACGCATAACTTGCGCCGGATGAGCCGTCAAGATACGCCGCAATCTGCGCGCGCCTCGTGATGCGGTAGGGAACAGTTACCTTCTGCATGGCGGCAAGCGTCGCCGGTATGACGGACAAAACTTCGATATCATAATCGTCGAAGGCCGCCGGGAACTCCAGCCTGGCGTCGTCCAGGGCGATAAGGCCGTAATTGGTTACGGTAAACTCTCCGTTATATACGCCGCCCGGCTCAAGCGGCGGAAGCACGACGCCGGCCGGTTCGGTCACAAGCACCGGCGTCGGCACATTCGTCGCGAACGTCTGGCTTATCTTTATCTCATAACTGTCGACTATGGTCATAGGCACCACCGACCATTGTATGTCTACAAGCGTCGTCTCCATGGCCACGGGCACCACGACCGTAAGGCCCGGAACGACCGAGAAAGAACCGGAATAAGACTTATGCCCCGGGGCGGTTATATTGAACGCGTACCTGCCTTCCGGTATGTCGAAGAGGCTCACCGTGCCGTCGGCCCCGGTCTTTACGGTGTACATCAGATCAAGGAGCATCTGGTGCTGTATCGTTATGGACGCCCCGGAAACGTCCTGTATAAGGTCGTCAAGCACGTCGAACATCGCGCCGCCCACGGCGTTCGACGTCACCGACACCTGAATGTTATACGTATACGGGACGTGGTTGGCCGAGGTTATGACGATGCGGTCGTCGTAGATGGCCTGCGCGATCGCGGCGGACGGGCTTACGAGCACTCCCACGATGCGCGATTCTCCCGGCTTCAAATCCCCTATGGACGGCGCGGTGGTCAGCGTCATCCACGGCGTCGACGGCGGGGTGAGCACGGCGCCTCGCAGCGTGTCAAGCCCGGCGTTGGTTATCGTAAACTGCTCGATCTTCTGGCTGCCGCGCACGATGCCGCCGTCTATGTACGACGGAGACGCCGCTATGACCGGTTGGGCCTGCACGAGCGAGAGGTTGGTCGTAAGCGCCGCGCCGACGCCCTGCGCCGTATTCACGCTGAGGTTCGCAAACCCGTTGTCAGGCGCGTCGAGGGCCGCGGTGACGCGGTACGTTAAAACCCGCGTCTCTCCGGGGGCAAGCGCGGCTGCGCCGGGATTTACGACGGCCGCGCTTACGCCGGGGGAGACCTCCGGCGTAAACGCTACGGAGGTCATCTCGATATCGCCGAGGTTCTTGACGGTGAACGGCAGATCGAAACTCGTGTTCTTGGCCATGCGCAGGTTGAGGACGCGCGGAGTCAGGTCGATTGCCGCTATCGAGAAGCGCGCCTGCGCGAACTTGGTGGTGACGTCGGGGTGGCTGGCCCAGAGGTCGAACGTGCCTGCCTCGCTGACGCCGGGGGTGAACGTATAGCTGTAATTGCCGCTGGCGTCGGTATTGACCGTGTAGAACCTGTCGAAACCCTTAATCGACAGACCTATCTTGACCGGCACGAGCGCGGCGGGCGCCCCGGTCAGGCTCGATATCGCCTGCCCGGTAATCACGACAGGCTCGCCCTGTTTGTAAACGTCCTTTGCAACGGAGGCCGTTGCGCCATAAGCCGCGTCGCTTATGCCCGTCTCCACGGTTGTCTTGAGTCCGGGCGCGGTTACAACGTCGGCCTGGCCGTAGTGGTAGTACGTGTTTTGTATCGAGGCCTCGATAAAGACCGTATACGGCGCGCCCGCGGGCACCGTAAACGTTACCGGGTCGGTCAGGAAGCTCGTGCCCGGCGTAATCCGCGCGCCGGCGTAAGAGCCCGTATTCACCACGCTCCCCGTAACCTGAAAGAGGTTGCCGGAGGCGAGCAGGTTGCCGTCCTGGTCCTTTAATTTAACGGAGACCTGTTGCGTTGGGCCGCCCCCTTCGCTCGTCAGGAACTCCGTTCGCGCGCTGCCGAGGTTGTTGACCTTGAGCCTTACCCTGGCCTGAGCTCCGTGCATGAGCGGGTCGCTGTAGACCTCGAGCGCGGCCCCGGAGTTTAAGACATCCGCGGCGGTTGTCCTCGAAACCCTGACCGTTACGCCCCCCGCCGGCGTAATCACGGCGGTGGTGACAACGGCCGTCTGCGCCCCGGCGTTCGCGTCCGCAGCCGCGACCTTTTGAACCTCCAGCCCGGCTCCGGCAATCAGGTTGAACGGCCCGGCCATGACGCTGACCGCGCTTGCGCCGACCTTAATCTCGATTGAAGACACGGTAACGTCGGAACCGGATGTCATCACCACCGGAACCGTCTCTATCAGGCCGCGCCTGAGCGCCGTGCCTGGCTTTATGCCTAATGAAATATCGGGCAGAATAACTTCCTTAATCGGGCTCTCCGCGCCCGTTGAGCCAACCTCGGATATGCCGTAACGGGCCGCGCCGCCGGAATAATACCCGTCTGTATAAGAGGCAACGGGGGTCGGGGACGCGGTTATCCTGCTGCCGTTCCTGTAAACGAAATATCCCTGTATGCCGGCCTCGGACGCCTCCCACGTAAGCATCGGCATGCCGTCGTCTATCTTCGTAAGCACGAGATTCCTGACCGGCGCGACCGGGAAGACTATCTCCACGGAATCCGACGGGGCGCTCTCGTTGCCGAGCGAATCAAGCGCCGTCACGGAGTAGTAACGCCTGGTGGACACGGGCGCCGCATCCACGGCCGCTGGCAGCGTTGCCTTCGCCACGGGCGTAAGCCCGGCGGTGGAGGTTATCGGAGAACCCGACCTGTAGACGTTATACGACGCCGGGGTCTCCGTGGAAGGGGCGGAAGGCGCCGACCACGCGACATTGACGCCGCTGCCGCTGAGACCGAGCGTAAGGCCGGCGGGCACGGCAGGCGCGCTGCCGTCCGATGATACGCTTACCTCCGCCGACGGGGCGCTAACGCTGTTTAAAAGCCCGACGGACGCCACCGAGTAATAATAGACGCCGTCCGCTGGCGGCGCGTCGGCCGCCGAGGCCGCCGGGGAGGCGGCCGCGAACGAGGCGCTTGAGGCGCCCTCGGCCCTCCTGTAAACGTTATAGGAGAGCGCGCCGTCGACCTTTGCCCACGTAAGAGATATTGCCCCGCCTTTCTTCGGCGCGGCAACAAGCCCGGCGGGCACAGGCGGAGGCGCAACGGTATCTCTGTAAAGCATTATCGTCTTGCCGGAACCCACCGTCGAGGATACGTTGCCGAACGCGTCCTTCGCTTCCTTAAGGACAAACTCGGCATTGCCGTCCGAAAGGGACGACACGTCCGCGGACCCCGACCAATTAAGCGCCGTCACCGGAAGCAGGTTCGTTATCGGCGCGGATGAGCCGCTTGCGTCTTTTATCTCCATGACCGGCGCTGAAGACGGGCCCTCGTCAAACGAGACGTTCACCTGAACCGGCGCGGAAGTTATCCGCCACAGCGTCGCAGGCGAGGTTATCGACGCTGCCGGCCCATGAACGTCTATTGTCACGCCCGCGCCCTGTCCTGAACCGCGGTTGCCGAGCTGATCCTTTCCGGAAAACTTATATACGGTCGGGCCGTGCGGCGTTTGCGCGTTTACCGTAAACGTCCCCTGATAATGCGCGGCGTCTATCCTGCTCATTGTGAGAACTATCGGAGAGCCGCTTTGAGGCTCGATGCTCACAAACGGCAGTTCGATGAGCGGCTCCGTTACGGCCAATGAGACCTTGACGCTTCCGGGGCCCGCAACGGTTGCCTGGTCAACGGCGCCTCCGGCCTGATTTGTATAGACGAACGACAGGGACGCAACCGACGGAGGCACCCTGTCGGACGACGCGGAAACAACGTTCGACAACTGGCTTTCGTTGCCGGCGCTGTCAACGGCCGACAGCGCGTAATACATGCGGTTGTCGTTAGCCGGTATGTATTCCTTCAAAGAATACGTTATCAACGACGTATTTATCCGGGAGACGCCGGCATCCGTCCTTAAGGTGAACGGGGCGGCCGATGTGTAAATATTATATCCGGCGGGCGTCTCACCGGAGCCTGGCCCCCATGTAAACTGCACCGTGCCGCCGGCGCCGGGTTTGGCAGAGAGATTTACAGGCGAATTTGGCGCGCCGGTATCGACGATTATCCTGTAGTCGGCGCTAAATGCGCTCTCGCCGCCCCTGTGAACGGCCTTTACCGCGATGAAGTTGTCTCCCTCCGTCAGCGCCGCGCCGCTGTAGCCGAATGTCCCGGCAGTTGACGCCGCAACCTGCCCCACCGCAACTCCGTTCACCCTTATGGTTACGTTTGTAAAGAGCGGCGCAACGCCGTTTATATCCACAAGGTATTGCGGCGCGGTCCCGGCGACAATATGAGACGTTATCGACGGCACAGCCGGCGGAGCAAGGCTGACTATCACCCCGATGGGCAGGGTCGTGACATTTCCGAGGCCGTCAACCGCCTTTATGGTAACGGTGTGGTTGCCATCCGTGACGTCAACCGTATTCCAGAAGTATGACGCGCCCGCGCCCGTCTGACTGCTTGCGAGGACGGAATCCACGTAAATCTCAACGCTGCCCATCGGACTTTCAGCGTCCTGAGCGGATGCCGTGACGGTTAACGGCGCCGTTATTATCTGCCCCTGCGTTACGTTCACGGCGGCTATTACCGGGCCTGTCTCGTCCTGTCTGGGCCTTGCGCTCACGCTCAGCACGTCGGTCATCTCGGCGCCCGACGTGTTCAAGACCGTAACCGCGTACTGATAGGTCGTCCCGTTGACGACTCCGGTGTCCGTAAACGACGTGCCTGTAAGGGCCTTCACCAACGACATCGCGCCGACACCGGTCTGCTGCGCGGCCGCCGCCTTCCTATAGACAACGTACTGCTTAACGTAAGGGGAGTTCACCGCGTTCCATGTAAGCGCGACTTTGGCGTTACCCGGCGCGGCGGCCAAACCGGTTGGATTTGCAAGCCTTGTTACCGCGTCGGCAAACACGCCGGCGCTCTCGTGGCCGCTCATATCCATGGTCGTTATCCTGTATCTGTACCTCTTCGCGTCCGCCAGGCCGGACGCCGCGTATGAGACCGCAGTTGAACCGAGAGGCGTCCCTGCGTCGTAACCTGTGCCGCTGTCCACGTAGAGTATCTGACCGGCCAGATCGCCGGTTGAATTTACGCTGGCCGTCCAGTTGAGCGCGGCGTAATTCCCGTTGACGGCGCCGTAGCCGGCCGTTGCAGTCAGGCCGGTTACATCCTCCGGCGCCGCGGTATCCGCCGGCACGGCAAAAGCCGTATTCACCGCCGCGTTGAAGTTTCCGCTCGTATCTACCGGCACAATCGCAAAATAATACGGCGCTCCCTGCGTGAGCCCGGCGACCTTTAATGCCTTTGTGCCCTTGTTAACCGTCGAAACAGCCGTCATGCCGGACGACGTATTGAAATTCGAGGTCGCGTAGTAGAGTCTGTAATAGCCCAGGTCGGCCGGCTCTGCGTACGCCGGCCAGGAAAGAGCTGCTTCCGTGCCGCGTCCGCTGCCGTCGGCGCTCAGGACGCCGGCTGCAAGAGACGCCGGAGGGGCGGTGTCATAGAGGATATCGATAGACTTCGTTACCGCGTTCCCAAGCGAATCCGAGACATTAAACGTAAGCCGGGTAGTCGCACCCTCTGTGAGCGCCACGCTGTAAGACCACGTCGAGCCTGCATCGGTTGCGTCTATAATCACGACATTATTGAGCATTACCGTAGACCCGGGCTCTTTAGTGCCGGATATGACCTGCACCTGCGTCGTCGAGGGATTCTGATACGGCGAGATGGTGAAAACCGGCGGCGTCGTATCCAGGGTTATCGCGGTGGTAACCGGAGCGGAACCGTTTCCGGCGGCATCTCTGGCTGTCGCTGAAATATTGTTTACCCCCTCCGCGAGAGGATAATTGTAACTCCACGAAGTCAGATCGCTTACAGCCACCCGCTGAACATTGTTTATGATTATCGCCGTATTCGCTTCCTTTGACCCGGTTAGCGCCTGGAACGGATTCTTCGTCGGCGTCGTTACCCGGCTTATCGCCGGCGCCGCGGGCGCCGCGGTATCAAGCTCGAACGTACCGGCATCCTGCGCGTTCAGCGCGTTCCCGGCCTTATCCTTTGCGTCTTTAACTTTTACCGTATACGTCCCGTCGCCGGTGGCGCCCGTAAACGTATATGACCCGCTCCAAGTCCTTGCGCCGGTCCACGCCCCGGTTATTTGATACGTGGTCGGGAAGAACCAGCCGCTGCCGATAGTTACGTTAAGCGGCGCATTCGTTGACATATCCTCGTTAAACGTAATGGTAAACGTCACCGTCTCGGCCCGATGCGGGCTTCCGGGGTTCATTGCAAGCGACTGCACCGCGGGCGGCGCGGTGTCCAGCGTGAAACCAAAGGAGACGGCGGCGCTGTTGCCGAGCGCGTCGGCCGGGTAGAGCGTAACGTTGTAGCTTGAGTCCGTAAATGCCGCAGACGGCGTAAATACCAGATGCCCCTGCGCAGTTGCCCACGCGCCCGCGACAACCGCTCCGGCGCCGTTTTTTACGATAGCGCCCGCGAGAGACGCCTGCAGGTCTATATCGGATGCATCAGTAAGGACTACGTCTATTGTCCCTGCCTGATTCGTAAACGAATTCACGGTCGGCGTAGAAGCCGCTATCTTCGGCGCCGTGGTGTCGCGCGCGACCGTAACGCTTACGGTCTGACTCTTGTTATCGGCCGCGTCCGCCGCGTATATCGTGAACGTGTTCGACCCTTCGCCGAGCGCGCCGGTATAACTCCACGCCGTATCGGCAAACGAGGAGACCAGCTTAAGGCTGTTTACGTAAACGTATGAATCCGCATCCTTGGCGCCTAGGAGCACAACGGAATTATCCCGCGTGGGCGACGTTACGCTGTTCGGGACCGGCGCGGCGGGCGGGACGGTATCGACCGTTATGACCGCCGAAGCCGGCGCGCTCCGGTTCCCGGCGGCGTCTTTAGCGTATACGAGTACGGTATTATTCCCGTCGATAAGACCGGAAACCCCCACACGCCAGGTGGTGGACGTCGGATATGAAACCGCTCCCGCGGCGCCGCTTGACAGGGAGACCGCAACCGAAGCGGTATCAAGGCTTCTTGCGCCTTGAATGGTTTGCGATGTAACGTTGGTGGGAGTGAGAACGGCGTTTATTACCGGCGGCAACGGCGCCGTGACGTCGTAGCCGAATGATATCTGCGCCAACGCCCGGTTGCCGAGGCCGTCCGTCGGATATATCTTTACGGTATACGCGCCCTCTGTAAATGCGCTCGTTGGAGTAAATATTACGGCATCCGCGCCCGACGCCGTCCATGCGCCGGCCACGGCCTGCCCTGCGGCATCGGTGACGGATGCGCCGTTCAATGTCGCGTTGATATCGACCCCGGAATAGGCATCGGAAAGATTAACGGTTACGGACGTAATCAGTGTGTTATAAGCCCCGTTGTTCGCGGGGGAGGCGCTTACCACGGCGGGCGCGGCATTGTCCAGCGCAACCGTTACGAAGACCGGAAGACTCTCATTGCCCGCGGCGTCTTTGCCGGAGATACGGAGTTGATTTACGCCCTGCTGCGTCAGCGTGTAGGAGACCTGCCACGCCGTCAGGGCATCTACGGCCGTGGCCTGCGCGCCGTTTATCCATATTGACGAATCGGCGTCTTTTGTGCCGCTGAGAGTTATAATTTGAGAAGTCGTCAACGACACAGCCTGAGTAACCGCGGGCGTTGCCGGCGGGGTGGTATCCATGAATGCGTTGATATAATGCTCAAGTATTTCCGCATCCGATAGCGCGCGGTTATAAATAACGATGTTGTCCAGAGAGCCGTTGAACTCCCTGCCCGGGATGGAGTAATGTTTGCCTATCATTACGGGATTCGTGTTCTGCGCGATGCCGCGGGTCTCGGCCTTCGAGTTGTCGAGGACGCCGTCCACGTATAACTTCAGAACGCTTCCGTCATAGGTCCCCGCCAGATGATGCCATGCATTGTCGCGCATATCCGCCGTGGTGCTGATGACGCTCGTCCAATCGCTCCCGTTGCCGAAGCCCCAGTCTATCCTGCCGCTGCTTGCGCCCTGCATCAGCCATCCGGTTATGCCGCTTGTCCCATGCGATTTATCGATGACTAAAAAGTTCGATTTTTGGCTGACCGCCGCCTTGATCCAATATTCCACGGTAATGTTCTTCGTCATGCCGAAGGCGGCGTTGTGCGGCACGCGCGCGTAATCATCCACCCCGTCGAAACTCGCGGCATGGCTTCCGACCTTGCCCGGCGCCGAGAAAGCCGCGCCGCTATACGGGGTGGCATTGTAGCCGTTCCCGGAAGCGTCGAACCAGTCGTTGTCCATGTAATATACGGCTACTATCTCCGGATAAACGGAACCGGCGGCAGTCGCCTTCACGCTCACGGGCCTGCCGTCCATCCTCCCCTGCATGTAAGACGGCAGCGAGACGCTCACGGGCCTGCCGTCCATCCTCCCCTGCATGTAAGACGGCAGAGAGACGCTCACGGGCCTGCCGTCCATCCTCCCCTGCATGTAAGACGGCAGAGAGACGCTCACGGGTTGCGACACCGTATTATCCGCGGCAGAGGCCGCGGATATAAACGCGAGCAATAGAGGCAGTATGTATGCTAAAAATCTCGTCTTCATAATCCATTCCGTGAAAGCGAACCGTTTTAACGGCAAACTGCCGGGGCTTATCCGATTGAACATTGACAGCCCAATAGCAGCGCGGGCAATGCCCGCCGTTTACAGGAGCGAGTAGATACCCGTTTAAAACAGACGCAGGGACGGGTATTTTGGCGGGCCGCGCCCGCCCTGCTCCGTCATTCCCGCATGTTCTTAGCGGAAATCCAATTCTTTTGTCTCACAACCAAATATGGATTCCCGACTAAAACCTCGGGAATGACGCTTCTGCGGGTAAATTCAGCTTGACAACCAAGACAGTATTCCACGAAACTTATTTACCCCGTCAACGCCCGCTCGCGCCTTATACGCCGGCGGGTATCTCCTTGCCGCTTTCGGTTATGTAAATCACGCTCGAACCGCCGCCCATGACCGAAGAGACCCGCACCCTCTCCACCTTCTCGCCGTTGACGTAGAACGGCGCTCCGTTCGACGCGGTAAGAACGAACGTCGTTGAAATCGAGATTATGGACGGGTATGCCTTTGAGAGCGTCAATTGCACGGCAGCGGTAGACGCCGCATCCGTCCCGCTCAGCGTGCCCGTTGCCGTGGTAACGGCGCCGACCTCTGGAGCAACAACGGCAGTAACGGTTGTCCCGACCGGTATGTTGGCTCCGCTGATCTCAATTGAGACCGGATTTACGGTATTAAAAGGCAGCGTGACGTCAAGACTGCCATACGTCCCGGATGGAACCGCGGGCACTGCAATGCCGCCGACCTTTGTTATGGAAAGTACCGGCATATTGGGCGGTGTTACAGAGGTCGGAAGCGCAAACGAATATACCGGCGTTGTAGTTGCTGTCCTGGTCATCGTGAACGTTTCAAGCCTTACGCGGCCATCCCCGCCTTTTCCGGCGGAGCCGCTAGCATATCCGCCAACGGCGCTTATCGTGCCATTCCCTGAGATGGTATTTGCTATCAAACGAATAGCGCCGCCGCTCCCGCCGCCGCCATACATAATGTAAGAAGAAGTCCCATTACCTCCCTTTGCAAATATTTGCCCTGCGACATTAATGGTCCCTGAAGACGCGATAAGTATTGCCCCGCCGCCGCCGCCGCCCGCTGGCCCGACATAGCTTATATTGCTCCCGCCCGCGCCCCCGCCGGAGCCTCCCAGCAGAGGCAATAACGTCAGGTTCCCGTAAGTGCTGCCTCCGGCGCCCCCGGGAAAACTTGTATTATTGGTTGACCCGGCATTGCCTGCTATCCAAAAGCTCCCGCCGCCGCCGCCGCCGGCATAACCATTGGCAGTGCCGTCAGATGTCCCTGGCTCGCCTCCGCCGATCCCCTGCCCCCTTCCGCTGGCGCTGCCTAAGGCGCCGCCCCTTCCGCCTTCAAATCCGCCCGGCCCGCCCTTTCCAGGGATGAGTTGAGTGCCTATCGAGCCGCTTACGTCTATAGTTCCCCCTATAGTCACGTCTCCGGTTGCGAGTATCGTAACCGGGGTGTTGGCCGAATTCTTGCTAAAGGTGACTATCGCGCCATATGGGATATTAACGGTAGTGTAATTAAAGACCCCGCTTTCAGGGATCTGCAGGACGATACTCGCCGTAGGCGATAACGCCCCGTCAGCGCCCGTGCTGCCGCTTGAGAAAGCTGCTTGCGCGGAAGACGGCGCGGCAAGAAGCAATATTGACGACAAAAGACCGAACGTCAGAGCGATTATCTTTCTTCCATTCATATTCTACCCCCTTGTTTATTCTCGGATGTTCAGGTTTAAACTCCCCTACTTCGCGTCCTCGAGGTACCGCATCTCCCCGAGTATGCCGAGCAGCCTGTCCATATCCAGCCTTGCTCCGCGCGCCTCAACGGATTCCATGCCGCCTATCGCCTCTATAGCGTCAAGCACGCTTGTGATATCCTTTTCCAACTTCACCTTGCCGCCGGCCGCCTTGTCTCTTATGCCCTCCATGAGCTTCACCATTGCCGCGGCATCTTCCCCGCCTTTGGCCCCTGCAAGGACGTTTAGCCTGTTGATGACCCCGTTTATCACGTCCTTCGCGCTTCCGGCGACGTTTATATCGATTGAAGCGGCCTGATAGCTCTTGACCGCGCCTTTATCCGCGTATGAAACAGACGTCGTAAGCGTATACGCGCCCGCGGCATCCGGCGTAAGCGCGAAGAAATTAACAAACTGCGTGCCGCCGGCCTTGCTAATCTCCTTAACCCACGGATTATCCTTTATCCACGTGCCTGTGAACGTATCCACCAACCTGAAACCGGCCGGATAATTTTGCGTCACCGTGTAGTCCTGAACGCCCTGGACGCCATTAACGTCGAGCTTTACCGGCACAAGGTCATACGGCAGATACGGCCCGCCGGCCGGCCTCGGCTTATGGATATATGCAAGCGACGATTTGACGGCGTTCTTGAACCTTTCGTCCTTGCTGAGCGACAGCCCGAGGTCAAAGGCCATGTACACGGCCTTACCCTCGCCGTAACTCTTTGCGAGCGCGCCGGGATACGCCCTGCCCTTGCCATCGCCCGGCATACTGGCGAGCAAGACGGCGCCCTGTCCCTCATCCGCCTTCACCGCGCTGCCGTAGGATTGCATGACGCCTGCGCCAGGGAAGGCTTCCGCAAATTCGACCTTATTGTCGGTTGTCGAAAGCGCTTCAAGCTTGTCTATGCCGAAGAGGCCGAAGAGGGACGGCTCGTTCAACAAGGATGCCGCCACGCCTCCTCCGGCGTTAACCCTTTCTTTCAGTTCACGCGCTGACTGTAAGCCCAACTGCTCCCTGCCGCCGAGGATCATATAATCGGTATAGTAAATATTCCTCAGCTCCAGTTCGAACTCCGGCGCGCCCTTGACTATATAGTAGGCCGCGCCCGCGTCCGTCAGCGCCTTTTCAACCGAGGCCGTGTCAACGCATTTGTCCGCGGGGACCGAGCCGCGGCCATGCGTCTCGTCCTGCGCATCGTCCTGAGCGCATTCGTTCAGCCATACGAGAACCCTGACAAAATCCGGGACGCTGTTTGTTACCGTGACGCCGCCTTCCAACACGTCGAACGAGGACGATGCCAGGGTTTTATCGCCGACGCGCAGCGCCGCGCCGTAAGTCCCTGCGACGATATCCGCCGTGGTGGAAAGGTTTTGCGCCGCGCTCACGCCTGCGGCAACGCTTACAACCGACCTGAGCGTCTTCACGACGGTCTGTTTCGCGTCAGTGATGGTTATCGTAAGGGCTGCGCCGTCTATGCCGCGCTCCCCTGAATTCCTGAGATTGACGTTGAACTTCACCGCGCCTCCGCGCAGCACGCCCGACGGAGAGACGTCCATCTCTCCATTCAGTCCTTCAAAGGACGCCGCCTTAGCCGTCCCGCCCGCCGGCTGCCCGGCGCCGGCCGCCGCGGTTTGCCCGGAGGCATCGGACTTCCCGCCTGCCGCCTCGGCCTCTGCGGCGGAATGCTCACTCTCCGACACGCCGTCGTCTTCTTTCTCTTTGCCGGCGTCCTGCGCCATGAAGTACTTAGCCTCCATGATCCTCAGGTATTCATCAAGCAGCGCCCGTATTGAATTCGTGTCAAATTCGAGTTTTTCGACGTTGAATATCACCTGAACCACGCCGCGGACGACCTTATTCAAGTCGTCCCTCGTGACAGACGGCCTGGACTCGGCCTCGGCAAACCCGGCAAGTATCCCGCCTATCTCCTCAGCCGAACCCGGGTGCAGCGCAATCTGTTCTTGCAGCAGGGTCTTCACCTTTTCGGCAAGGCTTGCCGAATCATCCGCGACGGTTATCGTATACGTATAACTGCCGATCGGCCTTGCCTGACCGCCCGCCATCAGATACGCATCAGTCGTCTTTGTGTAATTCCGCGCATGGTCGCCGGGTCTCACGAAGTACCTATACGACCCGCTCTGACCGTTCTCCAAGTGCACCGCAAACTCAAGACTGCCCATATCGAGATCGAATAACGGCGTATACGCAAGCCCGTCGCTCAGAGTATCTTTCAACGTCACGTCGGCTTCAACGCCGTTGAGCGCGAGCACCGTCTCAAGCAGCATGACAGAGGCTGCGCCGCTGTCGGGGATTTCAGGCGCCATATAAAACGCGGCGTTCCTTAAAAGGTCAGCATATTGTCCGGTGCCTGATGCAAGCGCGGACCCGATGATATCGAACGCCATAAAGAGCGCCTTGCCTCTTCCGAACCCGTTCAGTATCGCCCCTGGCGCGGCCTCGGTCGCATTCCCGTGCTCTCGCTGAAGCGTCAGAGTCCCTATTGCCGTGCCGCCGTCAACCTCGACTATCGAGATATCTCCGTAGACCGCAACGGTTTCACCCCCGGATATCGCGCTGCTTGCAAGGGTCAACGTTCCGGACGGCTTATCTTCGCCTTGATTAGCCTTGTTTTCAACTTGGGCGCTCTTATCTTCGCCGTGACTACCCTTGCCTTTAATCCCGAATACGTCGGCAAGCGCCGGGTGCTCGCCGTCCTTCCATCCGGAGACTATGATACCCATCCCTCTCCTTACACCTTCCCTCAATTCCCGCAATATGATTGCGTCCTCAGGCACATCCTCCCCTAATATCGCGGCTATGTTATACACCCCGGAACGGAATGCCTTTACGAACTCATTCTTGTCCGCCACCATCGTGTAATAAGCGTCAGTCCCCGCAAACGCATCCCTGAGGAATGCGCCTGCGGAAGCGGCATCATACTCGGTATGCTTATTGCTTTCGCTCCAGACGAGCACCCTTGGCGCATTGAGCGTATCCGTCTTGACGTCGAATCCCACAAAAATCATCTCAGCGGCCTTTACGGCTTCCTTGTTGCCTACGTTGTCTATGCCATAATACTGTAGCGTATGTCTGCCGTACGCAAGGGTTGAAAGATTAAACGCCCCGCCATACGCGACCCAGGTCGATGAGTCGTCGAACCTGTAATAAATAGCATTTATCCCTGAGAGATTGTCCGTGGCCGAAAGCGTGACGCTCGTTCTCGCTGAAACCATATCCCCATGCACGCCGTCGCTCACCGTCATCCGCGTCAACGGCGCGGTATCGTCAACCGTCACGCTCAGGGTCTTGTCAGCCTCGACGTTGCCCACGTTGTCCATGCTGCGGTAATCTATCGTGTGAGCGCCCTCACCAGTCACCTTGAACGGCCCGGCGTATGCAACCCACGCGCCGCCGTCTATACGGTACTCGGTCGCCTTAACGCCCGATAGGCCGTCCGCGGCGCTCAGCGTAAAGAGAGCATCCGCCCCAACATACGTCTTACCGTCAGCCGCCGTAAATTTCGCGCCCCCGATATCCATCCGCGTCAGCGGCGCGGTATCGTCAACCGTCACGCTCAAGGTCTTGTCAGCCTCGACGTTGCCCACGTTGTCCGCTGCGCGGTAATCTATCGTGTGAGCGCCCTCGCCAGTCACCTTGAACGGCCCGGCGTATGCAACCCACGCGCCGCCGTCTATACGGTACTCCTGAAGCCTTATCCCTGAAGTAACCACTCCTGAGTCAGCAACGCTCAGAGTGAAGGACGTTGTCCCCGACACAAAGAACCCTGCGCCTGTAATCGGCACGGCCGGGGTTCCCACAGTCAGATTGCTTGTGGGCGCGCTTTTGTCTATATAGAACGCATACGTGTCGGTTGCGCTGTTGCCGGCCTTATCCGCTGCGGATATTGTAAGCTCGTACGCGCCTTCAGCAGTCACCGCCGCGCCTGCATACGCGGTTCCGTTCAACAAAGACGCGGTCGAACTTAAATTCGCGTCAGTCACGTTTATAACGGGCAAAACGTCATTATTGTAATAGTTCCCTTTTGTCACACCGGCAACGTTTATAGAAGGCGGAGTTTTGTCTATAATAAAATTGACGGTGTTACGGGCGGTATTACCGGCGGCATCGGTCGCCGTGACAGCCAGCGTATAACTGCCATCGGCGGTTATGGCTCCGCCCAGGTACGGCAGCCCGTTAAGGGCCATCGTTATCGTAACACCTCCCGCATCAGTCGCCGTAATCGAAGGCACGATATCAAGGAGCGTGAGCAAGCCGTCCAGAAGCCCGCCGTTATTTATTACGGGAGGCACGTCGTCCAGCGGCGTGACGGATAGGCTTGCACCCTGGCTTACGTTGCCGAAGACATCATATGCCGCCACCATCAGCTGCGCGGGCACGCCGTTTTCCAAACCGCTTATCTCAACTCCGGCTGCCGTCGGATCGGCTAAATCCTTTAAAACAGCGGCGCCGGAGTAAATCCTGTAGCCGGCCGCGTCAGCGGACAGTGACGGCTCCCATGAAAGCGCCACGGCGCCCTTATCGTCACCGGACTTATCGACGCCGGCAACACCGGCGACATCAAGAGGAGGCGTATTTACGGCCATGTCGACCATGCTGCCGCAAATCACCTGCTGACCCGCTGCCGAGGACTGCACCAGCACCTTCCCCAGCTGATAAACGCCGTTCCAATTATCTACTTCGTAGACGCTGCCAACCGCCAGTTTCGCCCTCTGAAGCGCGGCCGCGGCGTCCTGATACGTAAGGCCTCTCAACTCCGGCACTTTCGCATAACATTTCAAGTCAACCGCTGCGCCGATATTGCTGTCAAGCGCGTATGCAACGCCATCTTCCATTAACATCGCATCGGTAAGCGTTATATCTATCTTATCGGCCGCGACCAGGCTTCCAACCTTTACCATGAACCTGGCAATCGAGCCGCCGCCGGAAGACAAGGCGGCCCCGTTGGTATGCGCGAACGTATACAACCCCGTCCCGCCTGAAAGAGTTTCGTTATCCATAACCAGCACGCCGTTCGCCCCTTTCCCGGCCCAAAAAAAGTCTCCGAGACCCGAACGGGCCTCGGTAAAAGCCCCGACAAGCAGCGGCGTCGCCACCGATACGTCATCGGGTTTGGCCTGTGAGAGGTCGGTCAGGCCGCCGACGTTAGACCCAGCCGCCCCGACGTTCAGCCTGAACTGAAATGCCCCCAGCCCGGTCTGCGGCACGTTATCGGCAACTATGTCTACGTAAAATAAATCGCCCGGCGCGACCTTGGACGTTGACGGCACAGCCCTTATCCCGGCGGCATATGAAACGCCGGCGAGGGCAAGCAGCGCCAATATGAGCGCCGCAGCCGCGCTTATCGCGCCGCATCTATGCCTTATATGTCTTAATGGATTTCCGCGCATCTATTACTATCCCATGCCGCTGTCCGGCTTGTTAATGTATCCCTGTCCTGCCGTATTCGTTGGCAAATCTTGAAAACTCCCTCGCATCCACCTTGCCGCCGGCGTCGTCCACAAAGTTGTAATCAGGGTTATAGCTTCCATCCGCGGGCATCGTCCTGTATTGCCCCTTAAAAAGTATGAAATCGTCGTCATTGACGCTGCCGTCAAGGTTTATATCAGCGAAGAACCCGGTTACCGGTTCCGAGGCTTTCAGCGCGGTATCTTTGACGGCTACTTTCCGGTAATGGAGCAACGTTGAAAGAAGCGTTCCTCTGTATGCCCTCAAAACCGCCTTCTCACCTCCAATCGCTTCCGCGCTCAAGCCGTCGTTACCAAAGATGTTATTAAGGTCTATGATCCCTTCCGGCGCATTGCTTCCGCTGCGCGCAAACGCGCTTATCGGATATCTCGACGCGGGTGACTCAAACACAACGATGTCGCCGAGCCCGGGTTTTATGTCTGCGTCCTGCGGCTGTAGATATATTCTGAAAGAGACTATGTCATTAAAAAAGCCCGTCAGGCTGCCGTTTGCGTATTTGTATGGGATTACCGCGCTCGCGGTAATAACCTCGTAGACGGCGGAATAGCCGACGTTTGACGCGTTGGCAGGGTCTGCGGTTACTGCCCGCGCGAAGTATGAGGCGGAAGGTTTAAGCCCGCTCACCATTACCTTCATCACCCCTTTTTTCTTTGCCGCCGAAACGGTTTCATGGTCGGCGCCGGGCATGGGAGTTATGCGGACATTATCCGTAATCCTATTGGTCATGGCCGCGTCCGTGTATACATCCACCGATGGAGTTGCTTCGACATCAGTCATCCAGATAACGGAAAATGACGACGTGGTCACGTCCGTCAGCCGCACGGCGGACACCTCCGGCACGGCGTACGCATCATCAGGGGCAAAAGCCGCACCCGCCGCCAGCAAACCGGCCGTCAGAAAAAGACTTAAAAGACGCGGCCATGCTCTGAGCGCTGAAGTATTTTTCATCTCTGCTTACCGCCCTTTCCCGGGTTGGGACACGATGGGCACTCGCCCACCGTCTTTTTACCCGGCTTCGCATCCATCGCCGCCCACGCCTCATAACCGCCGATGAGATACCTGACATCCAGACCTTTTCTTGCGACAGCGTCCGTAATCTGAGCCGCGTTGTCCGGCGCTGAGAATACCAATATGACACTGCTGGCTTTATCGAGTCTTTTGGCAAGAGTCTTGTGCTCGGGCTTCTGCACTGTCTCTTTGAATTTTACGACCCGTTCCGGCAGGTCCCTGCCTTTTATCCAAACCGCGCCTTTTACGGTATTTTTTTTGAAATCTTTCTCGCTCCGCAGGTCATAAATCCTGAGCGCCGCCCCGTTATCGGCGGCCCATTTGAGTTCCGCCGCGGTGACGCCGCGCGACGACGCGTTAAAACCGGTGATTGGATATCCTTCTCTCTCCCATGCGGCAATGCCGCCTTCCATGATAAAAATTCTCTTAATCCCTTTTGCATTAAGTTTGGAGACGGCCTCCTTTGCCATTCTGAGGCCGAGAGTGTCATCAACTATAACAAACGTCTTATTTACGGGCAGCCGCTTTACGGCAATCTCTTCCGTGGTGATGTTGACTGCGCCTTCAATATGCCCATTATTGAACTTCACGGAATCCCTGACGTCCACAAGCCACAGGGCCGACCCCTCCTTCAACATGGCGCCCACCTTTTCCGGCATTATCCAGCCGGGTTCGGACGAAAAGGCTGCGTTGACAAGCATCAGCAGCGCGCCTAATGCCGTCAGCGCAATAAACAACGGCCTTTTTCCGTTCAAGGCTTCCATCCGTCAACCCTCTTTTTCATCGTTATTATGAGTCCGTCCCCGGCAGTTATGGGGAAATTGACCCCGACCAATTCTTTTACGCCTGCATTATCCCTTACGACGGCTGTCTGCCACGCCCCTGTCGAAATATCGAACCTCCTTACGCCCTGAATATTATCGACACCGACCGAGTTCACGAGGCTCTGCGCCCTATAGTCCGCCGGCGCTTTCAAAATGCCTATCTGATTTTCACCCTGCAGGAGCGTATATAGGACCGTATCACCGGCGTCAGCCACTTTTAACGTCCGTGCCTGTCTGGCGTATATCACAAGCCCCATGCCCTTCGATATGCTGAAGTTGCCGCCCGCGTTTGAGGCATCCATGTACGTGCCATGCAGGCTGTCGTAGGACAAGACCTTCTCGATGTCACCGCCGGAGGCCAACAGGTCGGATGCATTTGGATATGCCGCCGCAAGCGCCGCTCCGGCCGCCACAAGATTAAAGCCCGGCGCCAATTCGACTTCAAGCGGGGCTGCTTCGATTTTGAACGCCGCCTTGTATATCTGATACACGCCGTCTCTATTGTCCTGCCACAAAACGTGACTGGAGGATATCGCAGGCTCTTCCTGCCTGGCCGGATCGGCGCTGAGTTTGCCTCCTACGCCGGTTTGCAGGTCATAGAACGAAAGGTCAGGGTCCGCCGGCCCCTTCTCGTAATCAACATACACGACGGTATCATTAAAAATCGCGGCATCCGACTCGTCATAAGACCCGTAGGTGACGCGCGTCTCACCCGTTGCAGGGGTGTTTGCATAAATATCCTTCTGGCTGCCGCCGTTTCTCTGATCCGTCCATACCAATGCCTGTCCGGATACCCCGGGTTTGATCTGATTGTTTATATCCACAGTCACGCGCGTCTCGGTCCCTGACACGACCTCGTACTTGAATATTTCGCCAAGACCGTTTCTATAATCCTCCCAAACTATCGCATTGCCGGATATCGCAGGATTTATCTGATCCCTTTCATGCGAGGTAATCCGAACTTTTTCGCCGGTCGTAAGATTCCCCGCATATATGTCCCAATTCGCGCTCTGGTCGCTCTGCCAAACCACCCAATTACCGGATATTGCAGGATGAACCTGATTCCCCGGGCCGGTTGCGATTGAGAACTCCCTGTTCGTCGGAAGATCATATCCGTAAATATCCCAATCCCCGCTCCTGTTGTCCTGCCATACCACGATATTGCCGTCGATATCAGGCATTGTTTGTTCAAAGCCGTTTGTAACTACCGCCCTGGAAACGCCGCCGCTCAAATCCTTCACATAAACGTCCCAATTGCCGCCTCTATTGTCCTGCCATACTACTGTTGCGCCCGAAACCTTCGGATACATCTGAGCGCCCGAAGGATTTGGGTCCACCGGCGCTCCGGTAAACCATTCCAACGCCTCTACCGTTGCAGTTGCCGTCGCCGTATGCGATACGGCGCCGGTATTGACCGCATCGTTCAAACCGTCGCTTACGCGCAGTTCAGCGGTATATGTTCCGGTAGCGGCGAGTTTGCCGGAGTTGTCCCTGCCGTCCCACTCAGCCGTAAAAATCTCCCCGCTCAGGGCGGTGCCTGTCAGTGTCCTCACAACCTTTGGAGCCGCACCGGAGTCCTTAATGTTTATTGTCACAGGCAACTCCGTCACGTTATCCGATATCACGGCCGTAAACGTCACGCTGTGCGCGGCGGCAACCCCCTTTGGCGCGTACGGCACGAACCCGGCAGGAGAAACGCCGAACGATTGTATCTGTGGCGGCGCATCGTCAACAACGATAACAAGCGTTTTAGCCGCCTCCGTATTACCCGACCTGTCAACGCTGTAATACTCCATCGCATACTGCTTCGGCGAGGTTAACCTGAACGGGTAAAAAGGTTCGAAACCGGCATCCACTCCAACGACTTTGTCGAACATCTGGTCAACGCCGCTGCCCCCGTCATTGTCTGTCGAGGTAAGGATTACCCTCGTAAGCGGCGTGATGTAGACCCTATCCGCGGCGGAAACCGCCGGGCCATCAAAAACGACACGCGACGACGGCGGCGCGAGGTCCGCGTCCGGCTGCGTAAATTGAAGCGTGTATGCGCCTGTAACGGATGAATCGCCCCTGTAATCAACGAACTGAAGCGTAAATTGAGTCTGATAGTCTCTGTCAAGTCCTCTTTCGACCCAAAAGTTGTTCGAATCAAGGTGTACGCCGTCGCCCCTTACCACATCAAGCAGCTTCAGCATCCCCTGCGATGGGTCGGGCAGCTTCACGTATACCCAGCCGGTATTGACGGTAGTGACGGTCATGGACACGGCTGAAGACTGCGGGGTCGGCCTTGACGGCGTTGACACGGGCGTCTCCACATGCACGGGCGCGCGCGCGTCGTCCCTGTTCTTCGAGCCATTCGGTATTTCAGATTCATAAATTGCATCCGGCAGATGTTCGGCATCCTTGTCGGTATCAGCGAGATAATCCAGTTTGTTGTCCCTGCCGGGGAGATTCACCTTTATGCGCCGCGCCAGATAATACGCGTTCGTCTCTTTTATCAGCGACGTCAGTTCCCCTCCTAATTCGGACGAATGCGAGAATGACACATCGAACTTCTCGAATCTGCCGCTTAAGGTGGATATCATCTCCCAATAAGCCGTGCCCGCCTTTTTGCTGCCGAGGTCTCCAAACTGAACCGTAAGGGCAGGACTGACCGAACTATCATTTACCTGGGAACCCAGAAGCTTAAAATCGACAAGCAGCCCCTGGTCGTTGCTGGTTATCTTTGGCTGCGCCGAATCTATCTTGAAGTTCAAAGCGGCGCCGTAGCCGTCGTTTAAAACGCGCACGGCCAGCGGGAACGGCACCGGCGCCTCGACCTGCGGCGTAAACGGATTGTCCCCCAACACATTGAACGGCATGAAGTAATCGAGTATAATCTGCGGCATCGGTTTTACGGTTATCTTGTCGGGATTAACCGGCACCACTTCCTGCTTGCCTGCGATTGCGTATGTAATCGTGGCGCCCACCCAGTACGGCAACCCGATTGCAGTCTGCCCTCCGGCGCCTGGAGACGGGATGATCAGCCAGTGCGCCTCCGCTGCAGTGCCGGCCTTTACGATACCGGTGCCGTCCACCCCGCTTATATTCTGCATCGCTGAGGTCTTTATAAAAAACACATCGTTACGAATGTTGCCGTCCGCGTCTTTTATCGAAACGTCGACCCTGAGTTCCGCAAGGTCTTTATCGGGCATATTATTCGTAAGAACCAGCTTCGCATCGAAGGCCACCCGCTCAACGGTAGCTTCCTGCAGTATCTCAAGACTAACCTTTGAACAGGCCGTCTCGGCCCGCGAAACAGGCGCAACGGCAAAAAAAACAACCTGCAGAAGAAACATCGCCGCGGCGATGGCAATCGCGTAAAACCGCCGCCGACACGCGCCCGCGGCCGCATCCGTGACTGAATTTTCTCCGCGCTCTACAATACCCGTATCAATCATTAGCAAGCTTCCTCAGGACCTCGACCCCGACCCCAGTTACCGCCGGATGGTCGGCGCCGTGCGTGTTGACCATGAACGCAAAAGCGGTTAAACGGTCTTTTTTATCCCTGACATACCCGGCAACCGCGTATGCGTCCTCGAGTTGTCCGGTCTTTACCTTGATATCGCGCGATACAAATCCGATATCGCTCAGCGTCCCTTCACCCGGAGACGAAAGGCTGTTGTAAAAATCCTTATACCATGGCGCGTGGACAACGCTTTGCAAAAACCGCACTACACCCGCAGCGCTGACCATATTGTCATTTGATATCCCGGAGCCGTCCGAGATTCTTAAAGCCGCCGCATCCAGTCCAAACCCGCTCAAAAACTCCTCGACGTATCTGACGCTCTTGGCATACGTGGCCGGCGCCCCATAAGCGGCCGCCCCGAGAGAGAACAACAGATTGTCGGCTAACAGGTTTACGCTTTTTTTATTCAGCGCGTCCGCAAGAACACCTGCCGGCGGGGACGGCAAAGCTGCCATCGTTCGCGAACCTTCCGGAGCGCGGCCCTTGCGCGCCGTGCCGGCAACCTTTATTCCGGCTTCCGTCAACGCCGAATAAAACGCGCCGGCGGCATAGAGGGCGGGGTCTTTCAGTGAAAACCTTTTATGCAGCGGCGCAGAGCTTGCCGGAATATTCCCTGAGACCTCGTATGCAAGGTCATCTATCTGCCTTATTGCTATTCCTGTCTTGTCAAGCGATGATGTCCTGGCCGTTAAGGCTATTCTGACGAAACCATTGGGAGGGGATATCTCTATGAGAGGAGGCATGCCGGCTTCCGCCGGAGCTACTTTTATGGAAACCGTATGAAGGTCGATCCCAAGCGCCCCCGGAAAAGAGAAGGCCGGCGAGTCAGTATCCAAAGCCGGTCTGTTTATCCCGCGGACGTCAAAATACGAATCGTCGGCCGCGACGTCACCCCGGACTTCCTTGATACCGGCCTCCGAAAGCCTCTTTGCCGCGGTCTTCAAGTCCGCGACGGAGAGCAGCGCATTGCCTTTTCCTATTAAAAACAAGCTGCCGTTCAAGACCCCGTCGGATATTTTGCCGTCGACAGCCGCATATGTCGTAAAATCAGGCCTCACCACGGCATCAAAAAGAGCGCCTGCGGTAAACAACTTCACCAGCGAACCGGGCTTTAACGGCTCATCACCGCCGATATCAATTACCGCTTCACCGCTTTCGCAATCCACGGCAACTAACGACCACCTTGCCTGCGCTGGCAGTCTTTGCATAATGACGGCTTCAAAATCTGAATTGGCTTTGGGAAGAGAGCCCCGGCCGGAGGCATCGGATGGATATGCGTTATTGCATGGGATTAAAGAAGTGACCGCAGCCGCCAACATCATGATGAGTCCTCTCAGGATGAACGTTGTTTTTCTCACGCGCTGTTAGTTGGACAAAAAAAGACCTGCAGCCGCATCAAAATGCGGCTGCAGGTCTAAAATTAATAAAAGATATCGGCCGGATGCCTTTCCAGTTGCAAACCATTTCGACAACCCCTTTGTCCCTAATCATCAGGGCTCGGTGGCTTTGCCCCCCCGGATTCATACGGGGTAGCCTTTTCGATAGTTGCTATGTAAAATATATCTGAATAAACCGATTGTAAAATATTTTTACGGCCTGGGAATATCACCGTCCCAAGAATTTGTCAAACGTTTTTTTTAAGCCGGCAATTAGACATTGCCTCAAATAAAAAAAACCGGGTATCCGACTTTTTAAATATAAGGATTGTGCTTAGTTTTCATCGGATGTAGCACGCAATAATTCCTTAAGTCCCTTAAGCTTATTTTTCATTTCCTCCGTCACGGAAAGGGCTTGCGCCGAGGTGCCGATTATCTTCGGCGTGATAAGTATGACAAGTTCTGTTTTACCGATTGTGTGAGTGGTATATTTAAACAAGTACCCAAGAAACGGTATATCGCTCAAAAAAGGTATGCCTGACGAGGAATCATCCTTCTTCTCCTGGATCAGTCCGCCTATCACAAGCGTTTCGCCGTCTTTAGCCACTACCGAGGTTTCCGCCTCTCTTTTTGTAAACGACGGATACAACGAACTGCCTACGGTTCTGTCCGTGGATTTATCGCTGACCTCCTGACGCACGCTCATGGCTACCACCCCATCTTCAGTTATATTCGGCGTCACGGTAAGCAAAACACCCGTCTTCCTGTATTCTATGTTCTGGACAAGTCCGGCCGTACCCGTTACCGGCGTCTGCGTGCTCTGGGTCGCTATCGGCTCATCGCTTCCTATATTAATGGAGGCTTTCTCATAATTTTTAACGACTATGTGCGGATTACTCAATACATTAAGCTTTCCAGTGGACGCCATCGCCTGAATGATGCCGAAAAACCGTGAGGCATCGGTCGCAAAAACGGTCAAACCCGCGGGGGATGCAGTGCCGATTGGCGGCGTAGGCGATATCGAACCTGCAGGGTCTTTTAGCGCCGCGGCAGCAATCCCTGTATTTTGCTGGATATTCGTATTTCCCGATAACAATGACCATTGGATGCCGAACTTCGTGGTCTCGTCAAGCTTGACCTCCGCTATCAAGGCGTCTATCAGTACCTGCTTGGACGGGTGGTCCAGGTCCTTTAGCGTGTTTAATACATTCTGATAATCAGCCTGCGATGCCTGGATAATAAGCGCATTGGACGGCTCATAAAGGAATATCCTGACATTACCGCCGACAGCGTCCTGTTTGGCGGCTTGTGACTGCCCCTGTGCGCCGGAAGAAGCCTGGCGCGAGCCCCCGGCTTCAGAGGATGGCTGTTTCACCGGCTCTCCGGCCGCGGAAGCCGTCTTCCCGCCGTATATCTGGTCGAGAATGGCCTTAAGAGTGGAAGCCTTGTCGTTTTTTACATAATATATCCTGCTCGACATGCCTGACGTAGTGGTAAGGTCAAGCTTTTTTATCCATTCTTTCACCTGATTCAATAACGCCTCATTCGTTGCGAACATGACAAGGCTGTTAAGACGCTCAATCGGTATAATAGCCAATTGCCCAGGCTCCTTACCGATACCGAGAGCGGAGAGTATCTCGGTTAGTTCCTTATGGAGGGTTTTTACATCCACGTTGACGGGCTCAATCGAGATATTCATCCTCTTGAACGCATCGGTATCGAGCACCTTTATTATATCAAGTATTTTCTTTATGCCGGAAGCTATGTCGGTGACAACCAGTGTGTTTGCCTTGGCGTAATTCTGCACGCTTCCGGCGGGAGAGACCAAAGGCTGAAGCACGGGTATCAACTCTCCGACGGAAATAAATTCTATCGGGACTATCTGCGTTATAACCCTGTCCCCAGGCGGAACCGCGTCAATGTCCCTGTCACTCCTTACATCGACCGAGCGCTGTTTCGCCGTTGCCGCTTGGACTATCTTATAGTAATCACCGGTTTTTACAGCCGACAGCCCCTGCACGTCAAGAATGGATTCGAATATCCCGAAAACGTCCTTCTTTGGAACCGGCTTTGCAGTCTGAATGGTGATCCGTGCCGATATGCCGGGGCCTACTATGAAATTCTCTCCTGTTATCTCGCCGACAACTCGCACAATGTCCATAAGATTAGCGTCAACGAAGTTCAATACTGCCGTATCAGGCTTTTTTTGATCTGCCGGATGCGAAGCAATTACGGGTTTTTCAGTCTTTATGTTTTCAATGGCTGTGTTTTCAGCCGGCTTAATCTCGACAGGCATAACCTCAGCGGATTTAGACCCGGCAGCCTTGGCCTCGACAGGCTTAACCTCAGCGGGCTTAGACCCGGCAGGTCTGGCTTTAACCGGCTTGGCCTTAACCGGTTTGATTCCGGCTGATTTATTATTCTCCGGCCTGGCTTTCTGACTAACCGCAGGTGAAGCGGCATGAGGCGTTTTTATCTCCGCGAAGTTGAAATCCTGAGCCTCCTGCCCAGCCGCAAGGCAAAGAGATGACGTCGTAATGCCCGTCATCAATAAAAACGATGTCAGCCATATGCAGCGCCGTTTAAAGGGCGGCATCGCATTGTTCAACCACTTTAAAGCCTGTTGTTGTCTCATAGCCATCCAATCTTCCATAAATTGAGCCCCATAAATTGAGCCCCATGAAAAATATGAGAAATTATCAATCTTACGCAACCTTAAGACAATTGGCTCCTTCACCTCTACGGCTGAGTCATGCCGTCAGACGTCCTCTGGTTTACAGGTATTACAGGCCTGCCCGCGGGGATTTGGGGGTCTGGCGGCAAATTTGCCGCCGGCATTTGAGACTGCGCCTGCGGATGCGCCCCTTTCGCAGAAACCGTTATTATAATATTACCGTCTCCTTCCAACAACACCTCATCAGCCCGTATCTCCTTAACTACAAACCCGCCAATGCCGTCTCCGATGCCGTACATAGACGTCCCCTTTTCCGGCGCATCTACGTTTATCATCGCCTTACTCGCGTCCCCCATCATCATCGTCCCCACCAGTGTCAGCTTTGGCATTGGTTTCTGCGGTAAATGAGGCCTCGCGGCATACGCCTCAGGGACCTTTCCCATGGAACCGCGGGTTATGCTAAAAATGTTCTTTCTCGATATAACGTCAAATGATGCCTGAGGAGGAACGATATCGTCCGTATCTCTCTGAAACGCCTTTTTGCCGCCGGCAGACGGCGGCGCCGGCACGACACCCCGGCCAAGCCATATCTTTGCAAACCAAATCAGCAATAGAACACAAACCGCCGCAAGACAGATATTAATCATTTTATGCCAATTCGCCATTTTACCCGCGGCCCGCAATCCCAAAATACATATCCGGCTTACCGCCTGTAGGAATCCTCTGCAATGCCCTTTTTCATAGCCCCTTCAACCGTCATCACCACATCCAGCATTATCGGGTTCCTCGAGTCCTCGGGCCTGAGCTTCAAACGCCTTACGCCGATGACCATCGGCGAAGAGATGATATCGTACATCATGTCCTTTACCTGATACATCTCTGCCCTAAACTGAAATTCAACGGGTATTTTCAGGTAAACCCCTTCTTCCGAAAAAGGGAGCATCCTTTCGGACGAGACGACAACCCCTCTCTTTTTTGAGATTTCCCTGAATGCCTTCTGCAATTTTGCCGCTGCCACCGGCGGCCTTTCGGCGGCAAGAAGCCCCTTTTCAAACGTGTCCGCCTTCTTTTCGGCTGACCTAAGCAATTCTTCGACGCCGGAACTGTCGGAGAGGAAAGCAGCTGATATGGAATAAAGCTCGGCCTTTGTTTCTATCTCCTGCCTTACGGACAGATGATACCTGTAACCGGCGCGGATAAGTATAAGTGAAGCCAGTATGATAATCAGCGCAATCCCGGCGGATAAACGCCTGTTTTTTTCAAACAGCCTCGAAACCGTTCGCATTGTTATCACAACCGCGCTCCGTCCGCACCGCCGTTCTTGCCCTTTATCCCGGCCTTAATTCTGAATCGCTCCATACCTTCGGAAGTTTTTGTGATAGGCCCTACGAATTCAACGTCCTTCAAAAACTCGGACTGTTCCAGTGATAAAACAAGTGAAGAGGCCTGTCCTGAAAGTCCTTCCACGAAGATAGCATCACCGGAATATTCATAGGCCGTAAACCGCGTGCCGCCTGGCAGCAATTGCGACAACTCTTTTAAAACCGCAAGGCAATCCAAGGTACCGTTATCGATGTTTCTTAGTATCTTTATACGTTCATCCGCAGTTTGAAGACCTATCTTCAATTTTCTGACGTTGCCGGTCTCCCCTTCCGTGCTTGCTATCGCGGACTCGACTCTCATCAAGGAAATCTTGTCTTGCGTCAAATACGAAACTCCAACCAAAAAAAGCAGCGCGAGCGCCGCGCCTGCAAGCTTAAAGGTGAGCGCCGCCTGCCCTCCCTTATTTTCTGCGGCGTCAGGAAATACGTTGACATTAAATGCCCCCAAACCAAGCGCGCCGAGCGCAAGGCCGAGAGAACAGGAATCAGCCGTCTTCCCGAAAATCTTGTCATCGGCGGCGCCGGTATCTATTTCGACGCCGGTATTCGCCGCGCGTTTCATAACGGTGAGCAGTTCCTCGTCAAATTGCTCCTCCGAGGCTGCGACCACCGCATAACGCCCATCGCCGACCGCGCATTTATGCAGCGAAGCGCCTGAAAACTTGAGCGCCCTTTTCAGCGAATCCGTCCATCTCCCGTCCGGATCGATTTTAACGCTTCTCGAATCCACCGGGATCAATTTGTTGAACGCGTCTATATATACGTCACCGCGCGACACCCATACACGGCAAACGCCCTTATCCCGCAATATTTTCTTTTGATGGGAAAGGGTATTATAATAGGCCACCCTTGTTGAAGCGCAGTATGCCGGCTTTATCCCCGCGCCGCCTAACAATCCCACGGCCCCGTCAACCACATCCTTCCTGACGGCCTCAAAAAATACGGAGTATAACCCGTTAGTTTTACCAAGGACTTTATAGCCGTAATAAACGTCAGTTACCGGCAGAGGAATGTGCTTCTCAATCTCGAACTTGACTACGCCGCGCAGCGCCTCCAGGCCCGGAGCGGGAAGTTCAACGACTTTAGACATTGAGTGCACTCTCTGTATTCCAATGGCCGTCCTTGCAGCCCTTCCTCCCGGCGCCGAGATCAGACGCATAAGCTCTTCAACCTTCTCCGTGTCGGAGCCTGCCCGAAGAGAATATGACCCCTTCACTTTAATGCCGAAGATATTTTTTTCGACATGCGTGACCTTCCATGCGTCTTCGCGCATCTCTATTCCGTATGCGTTCATATACCGTTATATATCGTCTGATGATGCAAAAGCCGCATCCTCGGCGACATTCGAAGATTAAACGCCGGTCTGATATCCATGCCGCCCAAGATGCCGCAAGAGAATACAAACGTCACGGCCTCCTGAGAATTACACTCAGTGCGGCGCATGTTCCCCTTCCTTCCAGTAGATAAGTTTTACTTCATTCGCAGCCGTTTTTTCTGCTATTGCCTTAACGGATATCATTATCTTCTCGGATTCACCCGTGGACTCTATCAAGAAAACGTTGGACGTTACGGCGCCGCCGTATATAGGCTGTTCAAAAAATCCCTCCGTCTCGCGTCTGGCCAAAATCTCATTCGTCCGGCCTTTTCCAAAAACGGACTCCAGGACGGGTTCCGCCGCGGTATTGATATTTACGCTTCCGCCTCCCTTCGCAGTGACAAACCGCGCAATGCCCATGTAATCCTCTCCAACGGCATTTTTACCGGTATTATCTTCGATATCAATATCGCCACCCAGCGGCACGTTACCGCTCCCGTAAAAAACCGCCGGCGTCATGCCTTTAACAAGCAGCATATCCTCCACGCTCTCAAACCGGCCGTTCCTTGCCGCGTATGGCGATGGAAGAGACATGTAATACTCGCTCTCCGCGCCGTTCAGGCGATAATCGCTGTCTGCATCGCGCCAGTCGAGCATTGCATCCGCTATGACGTCAAGTTCCGATCCGCTCACGCCGGTTTTCCTTAAAAGCGCCGCGATCATATCGCGCGAAGAGGTATTTATATCGAGTCTTCCGTTTTCATCGGTAATTGAATATTTAACCGTGCCCTGTTCAAGCGTAACCGCTCTATCACCGGCAGGCGTCTTGATGACGCCTGCTTTTCTTCCGGCAAAGGCGACATTCCCGTCATTATCGAGGTATACGATACGGTAGCCGCTCATTATTTCGCCAAGCGCAAGATTTATCCCCGCCTTGGCGAGATACAGAGCCCTTGTCTCATTTTTGAAATTCCGTACCGCCAGCGTCTCGACCTTCATCGAATAAGCAAATTCGGCGGCCAGCACCGCAAGGAGCGTCATTACCCACAAGACCATCACCAGGGCAACGCCGCGCTCTCCCGATAATGTTTTGCGCCATTCGGGCTTTTTCCTTCCGCCGCACTCATTCATCTCCACTCACATGATTCAACCCGGCCTATAACGCGCGGCTTGAACGCCTGAACTGTGTAAAAACGATTTCGACACCTCAGCTCGACACGCCTACGGCGCTCAAAACCGTAAGCGCCGGGGCGCCGCCCTTAAAATTGACGACGACCCTTACCGCGCGCGGCAGACCTTTTTTCACACCGGCATCCCAACTCTCTTCCCACTTACCGTCAGGCGACGCATACTCGAAAGCGACATCCCGCACCCCCGGCTCCAGTTGCACCACCATGCCCCCCCCGTCATCCGCAAGCGTGTCTGACGTGACGGCTTTCTCTCTAACCGTAAGCACATCATCCTTAACGGAATAATAAACCCATTTAAAGCCGAAATAAGGGAGATTGTTTCCCTGCCCGGTAAAAGACGTCACAAAGCCCACGCTGTCGCGCATACCGGTAAAAACCAATTCCCTTGATCTGCCATTGACGGCGGTATACGGATACATAGAGGCAACCTCCCTGGAAAATCTGGAAAAGATGCCTCTTTCGACCCTGCCAGCCTCTGTAACCGCCTCGCCTTTTTCCTTCGACCTTATACCGAGCCTTAATGCGGAAAGCGTCATAGCCAGCACAATCCCAAGAATCGTGATCGCCATGACCGTCTCTATCAGCGTAAACCCGTTCTGCGGCCCAAGGCCCGCGGTCTTCTCAGGCCAGAACCGGCTTTGCGCCCGCATACCTTTCTTGTTTAAGAGTCCGGCTAAATACATGACTATAATTTTCGGCGAACTTCTTTTCCGTATACTTTCAGAGTCTCCAACGCGTATTCCTTCCGGCCTTCCGGATTCCTGACTTTGACGGCCACCCTGTATATGATTATGCCTCGGTCATAGGCAAGGGCTCCGGTATCATATCTGTCAACCGCCACCGTCCATTCATAACCGTCCGCGGCTGCGCCGCTCCTGACGCCTTCCTCTGGCGCATCGTTGAGAAGCGCCTCATTCATCTTCTCTTCAGCGTGCAAAACAGCCGCTGTATAGTCCCGAGCGGCCTTTGCCGAATTCAGCCCGCCTGAGAACAGCTGCAAAGCCATCAGCACGCCGAAGCCCGCAATCGCAAGCGCCGCCATTACCTCAAGCAAAGTGAACCCGCCTTGCGCTTCACCCGTAAACCGCGGGCCAGGTCTTTTAAAGATCTCGGGTTTCATTAGCTTGTTCCGTCAGCAAGACCCTGCCCGACATCCGCTCGACCTTCACGATGTAAGCAATCTTGCTTCTGTTGTTCCGCACCTCAAAGACGCCGCCGCTGGAATCCCCTCCGGGATAAAACAATAAAACTTCCTTTTCCGCGCAGATTATCCTGTTTTCTTGATCTGTTTTCACTTCGCGCCGCACTATCCCGGCGCCGCCAAAGCCGGCTGAGACCGTCAACCTGTCTTTGTAGAATTTTACCGCATAAGGTTTTCCATCGCTGACGGATAACTCCCTTGCGTTTTTCAAAGTAGCCGCAAGCATCCTGGCAACGGACCTGTGCCTTGCGGAGGAAAGTCCCGACATTACCGCCGGAGAGACCAGCGCCGTTGACAACCCAAGGATGACAATCACCAGCAAAAGCTCAAAAAGCGTAAAGCCGTTTGCCATGCATGCCCATGTGCCGTCAAATGCGCGCTTCATGCAAGACGTTACGGCGTCTTTCAAAACGCCGGCAACGCGCGCCATTCTCATTAACGATAAACGGCTGCCGGATTGACCCTCGACCCTATACGTCACCGGATGGATCTCCAACTGACAATGTCCTGATTATCGCCCTCGCCCCCCGGCGCCCCGTCGTCACCATATGAAATGATATCGTAATCACCGTGCGACCCCGGCGCGGTATATACGTAAGGGTGTCCCCACTGGTCTTTAGGTATCTCCTTTTTAAGATACGGTCCGTCCCATCTTTCGACGCCGCCCGGTCTTGTCCTCAGCGCTTCCAGCCCCTCGGTTGAAGACGGATATCTTCCGGTGTCCAATCTGAACTGATCAAGCGCGGCTCCGAAAAGCTCTATCTGCGCCGCGGCGGCCTGCTGCTTTGATTTCTCCACCTTGCCGAACAATCTCGGCACAACCAAAGCGGCGAGGAGGCCTATAATGATTACCACCACGACCAATTCTATCAACGTGAACCCGCTGTTAGCGCGCCACGGCGGCATCAACCGCCCCTTTTCTTCAGTCCCGGCGTCTGCGTTATTTTCTGACATTTTATACCCCTATAGCGGCATCTCGTTAAGGCTGAATATCGCCATAAGAAGCGATATGACTATAAACCCCACAATAACGGCCATGACGAGTATCAAACCCGGCTCAAGCAGCGTTATCAACCTTTTTGCCGACGTTCTTATCTCAAGGTCATATTTGTCCGCCAGTTTAAGAAGCATTTCATCAAGCTTTCCCGTCTCCTCGCCAACCGTCAGCATGTGTACGGCTATAGCCGAAAACCTGCCGGTCTCTTTGAGCGGCGCAGCGATGCCCCTGCCGGTGCGCACGCCCTCGACTACCGGGATGATGCTTTCCTCAAGGATGACGTTACCCATCGTGCCGGCGGAAATCCTCAAAGCTTCAATAATCGGCAGTCCGCTTTGCAGCAAGACCCCGAGTGTGCGCGAGAATCTGGAAACGGCGCTCTTGTGATTAACCGGCCCTATCAACGGCAACCGGCACTTAAATACATCGAAAGACCTTTTGCCTTTCCCGGTCTTAACGTAATGTCTCAACCCTGCCGCGGCCGCGGCCGCAAAGACCGCCATACCCCACCAGTACCTCCCCATCACGCCGCTTGCGGCGAGCAGTATCCTCGTAGGCAGCGGAAGCGCGGCGCCCATGCCCTCGAATATGCCCGAAAACTTTGGCACCACGAAAAAAAGCATCACGATGACCGAGCTGCCGCCGGCCAGCGTCAAAAAGAGCGGATAGACCAGCGCCGACTTTATTTCTTCACGCAATCTGCGGCTGTCTTCCAGAAATCCGTTGAGACGTTCAAGTACGGAATCAAGAGCGCCGGCTGCTTCGCCGGCGCGAATCATGCTTATATATACCTTATCAAATATATCGGGGAACTGCTCCAAACATTCCGCCATAGACTTGCCGCCGTGAATGCCTTTATATAACCCTTTTATGACGCCCTTAAATGCCGGGTTGTCTTCGAGGTCGGCAAGCAGCGCCAGGGCGTTGTCCAAGGCAAGGCCTGCGTCCAGCAAACTGTGTAGTTCCTGAGTAAAACCGGCAACGCAGCCGGACGGAACCCCTTTTGAAAAGTAGCTGCCTATGGCTGCGGCGCTGAGCCCATCGGCATGCCTTTCCCTGCCCTGCCAGACCTTGACGGGGTAATACCCCATCTCCTGGAGCCTGTCGACGAGGCTATTCTCATCCGGGGCCTCCAGCGAGCCGCTAACGAGCTTGCCGGATGAATTCGAGGCTTGATAATCAAACAAAGCCATATTCGCGACCTCCGTTGATCATCCGCGTGTTTTCGGTTAAACCAAAAACACGGATAATTTTATCACGGACTAACCAGCCTTGGATTGTGGAGTTGCAGTATAAATGCCGTATACAGTATGACTATATAGGTTGGCGCGAAAATCACAACGTTCGCGCACGTGATGAAGGACAATTGGAAGTGCTTTCCCCCGATAACGGCCTGTGCTCGCCGTAATGATGCCCGGCGCGGCGCATATATAAACGTTTCGATTATATTCCCGATATTAGCCTTGATTCCAACAGATGATAGCTTTTTTCCAAAGTATAGTCTATTAAAAAACCGGACGTCGCACGGCGTTTTTTCAACTCCCTCACTCTTCTATCGTTACTCTTGCCAATTCCTCCATAGTAGTAAGGCCGGCCCTGACCTTCTCGAGCCCGTCCAGCCGCAGCGATACCATGCCTAATTCAACGGCTTTTTGCCTCAGTACGCTCGCGCTCGTCTTTTCAACTATCAACTGTCTCAGTTCGTCGTTGATTACCATCAGTTCGAATATTGCAATCCTGCCGCTGTATCCGGTATTGGAGCACTTCTCGCACCCCATGCCTTTATAAAACAGGGTATCCGCTTCAACCGCGGCGGCTGCGGGCTCGAGTTCCGCGGAAAACTTTTTAACGGCCTCGGCGTCCGCTTTGTAAGAAACCTTGCAGCCGTTGCAGATAACCCTGACCAACCGCTGCGCTATAACGCCTATCAGGCTCGAAGAGACCAGATAACTTTCCATTCCTATATCAATAAGCCTGGTTACGGCGCTCGGCGCATCGTTAGTATGAAGCGTCGAAAGGACCAAATGCCCTGTCAGGGCGGCATGGATGGCTATGCCGGCGGTGTCGGAATCCCTTATCTCTCCGACCATTATCACGTCAGGGTCCTGTCGCAGCACCGAGCGCAGACCGTTTGCGAACGTAAGACCTATCTTGGACTTGACGGGTATCTGATTTACTCCCTCGAGGTTATACTCCACAGGGTCCTCGATGGTAATCACCTTCTTTACGCTGTTATCTATCTTTGTAAGCGCGGCGTAGAGCGTGGTGGTCTTGCCGCTTCCGGTCGGGCCCGTTACCAGCACCATGCCGTGAGGTTGTCTTGTAAGACCTTCGAACGTCTTCTTGTTCCTGTCGGAAAAACCGATGGTCTCAAGCGATATGATCCCGCTCGTGTCGAGAAGACGCATGACTATCGACTCTCCGTAGAGAGTTGGCACGGTGGAGACCCTGATGTCTATGTCCTTGCCTGCAAGCTTGGTTTTTATCCTGCCGTCCTGCGGCACCCTGCGTTCGGCTATGTTGAGTTTTGCCATTATCTTTATCCTCGATGCAATAGCCGGATGAAGCCCTCTCGGCGGCGACTCTACGAGGTGCAATATGCCGTCTACCCTGTAGCGAACGTGCAACTTGTCCTCATACGGCTCTATGTGTATATCGCTGGCCCTTCGTTCCACGGCCCTTGTCATGATGAGGTTTACAAGGTTTATTATCGGCGCCTCCTGCGCCAGGTCTTTCAACTGCTCCACGTCGGTCGACTCCCACTCGACGCCCCCGTCCCTGTCTCTCAACTCTTCTATAAGTTTCCCGACCGTGACTTCGCCGCCGTAATATGCGCTTATGGCTGCACGGATGTCCTTTTCACTGCCCAATACGGACTCTACATCCAGCCCGGTAGCGGCCTTAAGCGCCTGTGCGGGGTACGCGTCTCCCGGGTCGGCCGTGACGACCTTGATGCTGCCGCCGTTCCTTTCTACCGGCACTACGGCATATTGTTTGAGAAATTTAATGGTTGGCTGCGGCTCTATATCAGGAGGGGTTGCGGGAAAGTCCTTGAAACTCAGACAGGGGATGCCGAATTGTAAGCCGAGAACGCGGAACTTATTCTCTTCGGAAAGAAAACCTATCTTAACGAGTGTTTCGACTAGCCGCTCTCCGGTTTTGCGCTGCTCCACAAGTCCGGCGGCAAGCTTAACATCGTCAATCAGGCCGTTTTCAAGCAGTATCTCGCCGATAAGTCTGTTTTTCACAAACACCCCATCATGAAAGATGTCCGTCCACGGGGCCGCCGTCAGGCGCTCGCGAACATACAGCGCCGGGCGGGTGCGGCACACGCTTACATATCCGTCCGGCAAAGGCTTTATCGCAAGCAACCGGTTACATGCGTATCCTTTTATTTTTATTCTTCAGCTCGTATAATATGACGCCGGCCTCGTTCGACGAGAAGTTCAAGACGTATAGGGCGGTCACGTGCTCATTAAGGTCTTCCAGCCTGTAAACAATACCAGCCCTGTTCAATTCAGTAACCAAAGACGCCCTCAAAGAGGGCGGAAAGACTCCAACCTTTTGGAATTCATCAAGTTCATTCAGTTCGTCGTTGTCCATATACAGAGACATAACCTTTCCCCAAAATGATTATCAGAGGCTGCTCGATCCGGCAATATAGGCATGCGCAGCAACATATACCTTTAGAATAAATTTGTCAAGGTGAAGCGCCTTACTTCCGTTTTCGAGAAAAAGAAAGTAAGCAAAGAAAAAACACCGTAAGACGCGCGCCAGGCAACGTCCAAACCTCGCTTGCCCCTTCTTAACGGCTAACTTCAATGCCTGGAATCTTTAAGCCTCATTCCTTCCAAGCCATTTACCCGCGATTTTCACTTGAGCAATGAGCCTCATAAGGCGTAAACTCAAAAAAAGACCACAACTCCTCGCTTATCCGCAGGCAAACCACAAAAGATCCCACGGTTTTGATACTACCTCATGTTGCTTTGTCCTGCTTCGCCCGAAATAAAAAAAGAGCCTTGAAACCATGATTCCGTTAGAAATCCTTGATTTTAAGGCTCTTATGGGGGTTGACCCGCGCATCTAAAATGGCGGGGCCGACGGGACTCGAACCCGCGCCCTCTGGCTTGACAGGCCAGCGTTATAACCGACTTAACTACGGCCCCGTGAAAAAGACCCTTTGCTGCCGGCGGCATATTGATTGCGTCTGCTTACGCCGGAGATTGGGCCTGAATATATTGGTAAAACCCGTCCCTGCGCCCCATACCGGCCCTGCACCGGGGAGCCGACGATAAATCATGGTGGGCGGAACAGGGATCGAACCTGTGACATCAGCCTTGTAAGGGCTGCGCTCTACCTACTGAGCTATCCGCCCGTGTAACCCCTGAAAAAAAACGCGTATGACCGGGCCATTTCTCAATACAACGGCATGACGGCGTCCGCCGTTAAAAATAAACCCGCCAGCGTGACCGGGATTATTCAATATAACGACTTGTCTGATAGTTGTCAAGGTATTTCAACAACCGGCCGATGTGCCTGAAAGAACCGCCATAGCGCCGCAAACAGGCCTAAACGGCCCGTCCAGGGCAAGCACCCGGCGCAACCTCACTTGCCTCTTGTGCCTGACAAAAGGCTCTGATATACTCACCAAGGCAGACGAGCGAAATCTCGGCGTCGTAAATAACGCCGCACCCAATGGGCGCAATCAAACCGGTATATAACCCAATGTCATCGGAAAAAGACCCTGTAAAGACCGTCAAGGCGGCGATTACCGCCTGCGGTCACATCGACCCGCGAAAGACCCCGGTTGACGTGCGCATGGACAACGGCGCCGTGGTCATCGAGGGCATGGTGGAAAGGATATCCCAGAAGAAGCGGGTCATGCTCGCGGCCATGATTGCCGAAGGCGTAACCGGCGTCGTCGACAGGCTCCTGGTAAGGCCCGCGTCCCGGATGAGCGACGCCGAGATAAGAGACCACGTCTACACGGCATTTCTCGAAGAGCCGGTCATCAACCTGAGAGAGGCCGGGATAATAGTCGAGGTGGAGCGCGGCATAGTGGACATAGAAGGCAGGGTCGGCTCTCTCAGCCACAAGAGGCTCGCAGGGGCGCTGGCATGGTGGGTGCCCGGCGTTACCGACGTCATAAACAGCCTTGAAGTCGCGCCCACGGAAGAAGACAACGCCGACGAGATAAAAGACGCGCTCCAACTGATACTTGAAAAAGACCGCATGGTCGACGCAAGCTCCATTACCATCGGCGTAACCGCATGGACCGTCACCCTCGACGGCACGGCGCAAAGCGCGGCCGAGCGCGAGGCCGCTGAAGACGACGCATGGTATGTCTGGGGCGTAAACGAGGTAATCAACAGGATTACCGTCATCACAACGGCGCGCTGACGGGCCGTTACGGGCTTACCGGCCGCTTCAGGCCATTCAAAGAGCCGCAACTGGATTCCTGATAGAGACACGCTGGAATGACGTATATCTTCTGTAGCTCAGGCCTTCAGGCCTGATACTGCGCGTCCAGCGCCAGTTATTCAGGGCTAAAGCCCTGAGCTACGGGCAACGGCTTTGTAGCGCAGACCTTCAGGTCTGCATCTTCGCAATGACTGATTAAGGGATTAATCAGAAGTTCCCTAAGGATTATCAGCCGCACCAGTCCTTTCAAAAAAGGCCGGATACAATATCGCTGCGATAGTAAACCGGGCCTTTACAACAGCCCGATTAAATCACCCACGGAGGCCGCAAACAGGATATGCCCGCCAAATCAGCCAGGAAGACCGCAAGAAAGTCCCGCAGTTTAAAGATAGCCATCACTTCAATAGACCCGGCCTGCCACGACCATAACGGCCTGTACGACGAGGGCTGTTACGGCTGCGGCTGCAACGACGACTGCTGCCAGTGGGGGTGCGACATAGACATCGCCACCTTGAAACTCATCTTCAAGAACAGGAAGCTCATAGAGCCTCTCATCAAGGCGAAGCTCGAAGACTGTTTCCAGACCGGGCTTAAAGAGGACGACGACTACGCAGGAGGCGCATACAGGGAGACGGCTGTCCGCAAGAAAGACACCCGGTGTTTCTTCCATCTCCATGAGCCGCGCGGATGTTCGCTCTTCTACCTCTGGGCGAAGAAGGGACTGCCCAAGCGCATCGTCCCGACCATCTGCCGCGTCTACCCGATAACGTGGCACAGGGGCAGGCTCTTCGTGGATACCCCGCTCAGAAAGCTCTGCAAGGCAAAGGAAAAGACCCCGAAGGGCATACAGGTGCCGTCGATTTTCGAGACGCAACGCAAGGAGATACGGGCGCTCTTCGATATAAAGAAATAGAGGGTTTGAACTCCCCCCTTTAGAAAAGGAGACCTTTGCATAACCGCATCTAAGCGCATGGCAATCAGCTTTTAGGGACTGGATTCCCGCCAAAAACACGCGGGAATGACAACTTTTAGTGTTTTTGTCTGTCATTCCCGAGGCTTTAGTCGGGAATCCAGTCTATAAGGAAGTTATGCAAAGGTCTCTTGCTAAAGGGGAAGGTTAAGAAAAAAAACGTCATTAACAAAAAAGTCCCGCCGTCCTTTCGGACGGCGGGACTTTTTATTGTATCGCAAAAAAACTCAAGATTCGTTCAACCTGCCCATCAACCGGCAAAAGACGCCTACTCCACAATCTTCACCGTCATCTCAACGCGCTCGTTCGGCAGGTCGCGGCGGTCGCGCGGGAGCTTGACAATCTTGTCCGCCACGTCCATCCCCTTCACCACCTCTCCGAAGACCGTATACTTTCCGTCCAGAAAAGTGGAGTCGGCAACTACGATGAAAAACTGCGAGCCCGCGCTGTTCGGGTCGTTCGACCGCGCCATGGAGACTATGCCCCTCTTGTGCGAGACCTTGTTGAACTCGGCTTTTATTTGGTACCCCGGCCCGCCCTGGCCATAGGCGGCCGCATTCGACCCCTTGGTGTTCGGGTCTCCGCCCTGTATCATAAAGCCGGGGATGACCCTGTGGAAAATGGTCTTGTCGTAAAAACCCTTTTTGGCGAGCGCGATAAAGTTCTCGACGTGCTTCGGCGCGATGTCTGAACGGAACTTTATGACTATATCGCCATACTTCGTGGATATTATCGCGGTCGGCTCTTTTGGCGTTACGCCTGCGTCCTCCGAGTTCGAGACGCCGGGCGCGGCCATTAAAAACACGGCCAGCATAAAGGATACACAAACGTATTTGAAGATGTTCATCGGTACCTCCGCATACATAAGAATTTCATTAGAATGTATCCGCTCCCATGCCCCAAGTCAATATCATTTTTAACGGCGCGTCCGCCCCTTTCACCATAAAAAAACCGCCGTCTCCAAAGAGACGGCGGGGCATAAGGACGGATATAACGCTCGCGCTACTCGGAGACGGTCACCTTCATCTCAACGCGCTCGTTCGGCAGGTCGCGCGGATTACGCGGAAGCTCGACTATCTTATCGACCGCTTCCATGCCTGAAGTGACCTCGCCGAAGACCGTATACTGCTTGTCAAGGAACCTTGAAGCGGCCACGACGATAAAGAACTGCGAGCCCGCGCTGTGCGGGTCCTGCGACCTCGCCATCGAGACTATGCCCCTTGTGTGGGATACGCCGCTGAACTCGGCCATGACCGTATGCCCCGGCCCGCCCGTGCCGTAAAGGCGCGTATCCTGCCCCTTGGTGTTCGGGTCTCCGCCCTGAATCATGAAGCCGGGGATGACCCTGTGGAATATCGTCCCGTCGTAGAACCCTTTTTTTGCAAGCGTGATAAAGTTCTCAACGTGCTTCGGGGCCACGTCCGGACGGAATTTTATCACGATATCGCCGTACTTCGTTGATATAGTCGCCGTTGGTATCTTCTTTTCAGTCACTTTCTCTTCTCCTTATGCTGTAATTAAGAATACGCCCGCCTGCGGCGCATCCATAATAATTTAACCGCTGAGCAGCCTCAAGTCAACCATTCTTTTGCTCGTAAAACAACGAAAGGCGCAATAATGACAGGACGTAACCACCGCCTTGCGGCAACGTTACCCCTCTGATATACTCTAAAAAAGCTATTCTGGAGACCCATGCCGACCTCATACCTCAACTTCATAGACGGCAAGCCCTGCCCTGCGGCATCCGGCAAGACGCTTGCGAGCACGAACCCGGCCGATACGACCGACGTCATAGGCACGGTCCCGGCGTCAGGGCGCGCTGACGTGGATGCGGCGGTTGACGCGGCCCGCCGCGCATTTGCATCATGGCGGCTCGTGCCCGCGCCGAAACGTGGCGAGATGCTCTTCAGAGCGGCAGAACTCCTCCTGAAGAAAAAGGAAGAACTCGGCAGGCTCGTTACGCAGGAGATGGGCAAGGTCCTTGCCGAGGGGCTCGGCGACGTGCAGGAGGCCATTGACATGGCCTTTTACATGGCCGGAGAAGGCAGAAGGCTCACCGGCGAGACCGTGCCGTCCGAACTGCCGTTCAAGGACTGCAAGTCCGCGCGCGTGCCCATCGGCGCGTTCAGCCTCATAACGCCGTGGAACTTTCCGGTTGCCATACCCGCCTGGAAGATATTTCCGGCCATAATAGCGGGTCGCGGCCGCAGGGGTGCCGCCAGGGGTCGTCAATATCGTGCACGGCACGGGCGCTGATACCGGCGAATACCTCGCCACGCATCCGGGCATGGACGGCATATCGTTTACAGGCTCGTCTGTTGTGGGCGAGAGGCTGGCGACGCTCTGCAACGGTCTTGGCAAGGAGATGTCCTGCGAGATGGGCGGCAAGAACCCGATAATCGTCATGGACGACGCTAACCTCGAACTCGCGGTCGAAGGCGCGCTCTGGGGCGGCTTCGGCACTACCGGCCAGCGCTGCACAGCGGCCTCGCGCCTTATCGTGCATACGAAGGTCTATGACAGGTTCCTCGATATGTTCGCGACCGCCGCCGGCAAGATATCGACGTCGGCAAAGAAGAAGGCGCCCGGCTCGTCATCGGCGGCAACGCGGCAAAGCAAGGCCCGCTCAAGAACGGATGGTTCGTCGAGCCGACGATATTCGCGGACGTCACGCCCCGGATGCGTATAGCACGGGAAGAGATATTCGGCCCGGTCGTCTCGGTCATCCGGGTGAACGGCCTTGACGAAGCCGTCGCCGTTGCAAACGGCGCGGACTACGGCCTGTCGGCGTCCATCTACACGCAGGACGTAAACAGAAGCGCGCTGGCAGAGCGCGACCTTGAGGCGGGCATCGTCTACATAAACGCTCCGACCATCGGCGCGGAGATACAACTGCCCTTCGGCGGCGTGAAAAAGAGCGGGCTTGGCCGTAAGGAGGCCGGTGGAAGGGGCGGGGCGCTCGACATGTTCACGCGCTGGAAGGTCGTGTACAGGGATTTTAGCGGCAGACTCCAACGGGCGCAGATAGACAGGGACTGAAGCGCGCCTTTTCCTTTTCAAGGGGGCAGCTTTTTTCTTGTCGCTCCCGGTTTCTTTCTGTTATAATCCGACTCTCGGCAGATGAGACGGGCCATCGGCAACCACTCATACCAATTCAGGAGGCTTCAATGAACCCGGTGTATTTCACAGGAAAGGAAGTGCTCGACATGGCCGTCAAGATAGAGGAAAACGGCCTTCGTTACTATACGGACGCGGCTGCCGCGGCAAAGGCCGCGCCGCTAAAGGAACTCTTCGGCTATCTCGCAGACCAGGAGAAAGACCATATCAAGGTCTTCTCAGGACTGCGTAAGCTGATTGCCGATACTGGCTCGGAAAGCAGCCAGGCCGACTACGGCGAAGAGGCCGCGCTCTATCTCAACGCCCTTGCCGACTCCGAGGTCTTCACCAACGCCAACGAGGGCGCACGGCTTGCAAAGACCGTCAAGGGCGAGCGCGAGGCCGTGGAGATGGCCATCGGCATGGAAAAGGATTCTCTGCTGTTCTACTACGAGATACAGAAGATGATACGCCCCCAGGACGCAAGCGTGCTCGAACACCTCATAGGACAGGAGAAAGACCACGTCAGGAGGCTGACGGCCTACCTTAAGACGATGGGGAAAAAGTAAGGAATACCGTTGCGGGTTCTATTGCGGGTTCAAGTTTGTAGTTTGCAGGTTGGGTTAAGCGCGGCAGACCCAACATGATTCGTGGCGGGAAGTTGGAGGTAGGGGGTGGTGGAGTCTTTACCACCTCCTGCTCCCCGCCTCCCACCTCCTGTCCTTACTGTTAACTCGCGGTATAAAGCAATTTATCGCGTTCGCATCATTAAAAGGAGCAACCATATTATGACCATTAAAACTTACCCCTGCCCGACTTGTAAGGCTCAGGCCAGCGGCAGAGGCCACCTGTGCCACCCGGACAAGACCGAGACCCCGTTCAAGTGCGAGTTCTGCGGCAAGCAGACCAACGACCCGCGCCACGTCTGCGCTAAGATACTTGACAACCTTGAGTACTACTGCAAGAAGTGCGGCCGCCTCGCGGTCTACGACACGCAGTTGTGCGAGCCTGAATTGATTATAGGCGAGTAGATGCAGTTGCGTAGGAAGGGCTGCGCCCACCTTTCACATGAGTCATCATCCGGCATTTTGGCGGGCGCAGCCCTTCCTACGGGACTGGAAAGTTATTGCTCATGCGGCGCCCGGCAGGACGGGCGCGCCGCATAATAACACCCCCATATACCTCACTGTACCGTACATGACCCATGCCTGAGACAAACTCAACCGATATAATAACAAGGGCAAAGGCGCATCTGACCCCTGCCCTCGTCTTTCACACGGATATCGTCGCTGTGGAGGCCGAGGGCCTATACGTCTGGGGCGGGGACGGTAGGCGCTACATGGACTTCTCATCCGGCCTTGCAACGGTCAATCTCGGCCATTGCCCGCCGACCGTCACGGCGGCGGCAAAAGACCAGATGGAGCGGCTCATCCACTCCGGCTGCATCTTTTACTATCAATCCGAGGTCGAGCTTGCGGAAAGGCTCGCCCGCGTCACCCCGGCGTCCATCGAGATGTTCTTCTTCTCCAACTCCGGAGCAGAGGCCGTGGAAGGCGCGCTGAAACTTGCGCGCTTCGTAACAGGCAGGCAGGGCATCATCGCCTTTACCGGCGGGTTTCACGGCAGGACCCTGGGCGCGGTCTCGCTCACCACGTCGAACGTGAAATACAGGAACCGCTACCATCCGCTCCTGCCGTCGGTCTATCACGCGCCGTACCCGTACTGTTACCGCTGTCCCATGGGCAAGGAGCGCGCCACGTGCCATACCGACTGTTTCGAGCAGCTCAAGCGGATACTCCGCCATCAGATCAACCCGCAGGAAGTCGCCTGCATGGTCTTCGAGCCTATACTGGGCGAAGGCGGCTACGTGGTGCCGCCGGACGACTACGTTATGAAACTGCGCGAGCTGTGCACGAAGGAAGGCATACTCCTTGTGGCCGACGAGGTGCAGACCGGGTTCGGCCGCGCGGGGAAATGGTTTGCATGCGAACACTGGGGCCTGCAACCCGATATCATCACCATGGCAAAGGGCATTGCCTCCGGGTTTCCGTTGAGCGCGGTCGGGGCATCAAGGGAGATTATGACAAGATGGACGCCGGGCGCGCACGGCACGACCTTCGGCGGCAATCCGGTCGCATGTGCTGCCGCATGCGCGACCATAGACGCCATAGAAAACGGCTCGCTCCTCGAACGCAGCGCCGAGGTCTCGGCTTACGCCATGACGCGCATACGCGATCTGCAAAGGCGCTGCCCATCGCTCGGGGACGTGCGCGGAAAGGGCATGATGATAGGCATGGAGTTCATAAACCCGGACAAGACCCCGGCAAAGACGTTCCTTGAAAAGACGCAATTGAAGTGCCTTGAGGCCGGGCTCATCATCGTCGAGTGCGGCATCGACAAGAACATAGCGCGCCTCATGCCGCCGCTCGTAACGACAAAAGACCAGATGCAAGAGGCCCTTGATATCTTCGAGGAGGCCCTTCTTGTCTGACAGGCGTCTGACCGTGGTCTTCGCGCTCGTTGCATGCGCGGCCGTAGTCGTCTCCTTTCTATCCGACGGCATGGCCGGTCACGTGCCGCAATCTGTTGCCGCAAGCGCGCTCGCCAACGCAGGGAGCGTCATCGGCAACGGCGTCTTCCTCGGCATACTCTCCGTTGGACTCTATCTCATCGGCAGATACTCCGGCAAAGAGAGTTTCAAAGACCTCGGGAAATGGGCCCTTGTCTCGGTAATCGCGAGCGGCGCAATCGTCCATATCCTCAAGACCGCGTTTGAAAGGCCGCGCCCCTCGCATGCTGTCAGGGACATTGGCGCGTTTCTCAGCAACCCGTCTCTCTTCGACTTTACCGGCAGGTTCAACTCCATGCCGTCCGGCCACACCGTGGCGGCCTTCGCCTTCGCTTACGTGGCAGGCAGACGTTTTCCGAGGCTTGCCCCGCTATTCTACGTCCTGGCCGCGTTTGTCGCGGGCTCGCGCGTATATCTCGGCTCGCACTATCCGTCCGACGTCGTCATAGGCGGCCTCGTGGGCCTCGGCATAGGCTGGGTCGTGACGGACAAGATACAATTCAAGAAGCGCTGGCTCATCGGCGCCCTTATATGCCTTACCGTCTTCATCTCGTTCTTCAAGAGCGGGAGCTTCATCCTCTTTGACGTGGACGAGGCGGTCTTCTCGGAAGCGGCCAGAGAGATGGTCGAGACCGGCGACTATATAACGCCGACCTACAACTACGAGCCGCGCTATGACAAACCCATACTCTACTACTGGTTCTCGTCTGCCGCCTACAGGCTCGGCGGCGTTAACGAGGCGAGCGCGCGGGCGACCTCCGGGGTCTTCGGCGTCCTCCTTACCCTGATGACCTTCGCCTTCGTGCGGCGGATTCGAGGAGAATTGGCCGCGTATCTTGCGGCCGTAGCGCTTCTTCTGAATATCGAGTTCTTCGCATACTCGCACTCGGCCGTAACCGACATGACGCTCGCGTTCTTCATCGCGGCGGCCGTCTACGCCTTCTATCTCGCAGAGCACGAGGGCGACCGGCGCTGGAGGGCCGTCTTCTGGGCGGCCGCCGCCCTTGCCGTGCTGACCAAGGGGATAATCGGTATCCTCTTCCCGGTAGGCGCGGCATTCTTCTATCTCGCCGCGTTGAGACAGCCCGGCCGGATTAAAGAGCTTTTCAAACCGGCCTATATCGCCCTCTTTCTCATCATCGCCGCGCCGTGGTTTATTGCCGAGTACAGCGTAAACGGCCGCGAGTTCTTCGACGCCTTCATCATCAAGCACCACTTCCAGCGCTACAGCGGCGTAATCTCAAGCCACTCAGGGCCGGTATACTTCTACGTCGGCATCATGCTCCTCGGATTTTTCCCGTGGGTGGCCTTTCTGCCGGGCGCGCTCTGGCGCTCTGTCAAAGACCGCCTCAACCCTGAATCCGGGCTTGAGCTTCTGGCCGCAGTCTGGCTCGTCTTCGTCTTTGTCTTCTTCACCATCTCCAGAACGAAGCTGCCGAACTACATATTCCCTCTCTTTGCGCCTGCCGCCATATTAGCTAGCGACCAGGCCGCCTCCATGATAAAAGGCGGCAACTCCTCAAAAAAAGGCGCGCTCTGGTTCCTTATCATAATCTCCGTTGCCTTCGGCGTAGCGCTCTTCGCCCTGCCGCATCTTAACGTCAGGATGGATATCAAACTGCCTCTGACGGTCTTCTACTCGGCAGGCGCGGTCTTCCTTTTGACCGCATCATGCGCCGCCTATGCGATGAAGAACGCCCGTATCGGCCTCACAGGCATCGGGTTGCTTGCCGCGGGCCTCATAATAATCCTCCGGCTCTATGCCCTGCCGCCGGTCAATATCGCGCTTCAAAAAGACCTCTACGACCTGTCAAGCTACGCAAGCGGATGCGACAAAGAAACACGTCTTGCGACTTATGAGATAAACAAACCGAGCATCCCGTTCTACGCAAGGCGCGGGATTGTAAAACTGGAGCGCACCGGGGCCAATGACATCACAAATGCCGCATCAGCCGGCCCGCTTCTCCTCATCACCGAGGGCTCGCGCATGGAAGAGCTTGGCGCACAAACAGGGTTGCGCACGATAATGACCCGCGGCAGATACGTCCTTCTTGGGAATACGGAGTGCGGCGGGTAAGGGGTCTTTCTCCTCCCCTTTTTAAAGGGGAGGTTGGTAGGGGTTACTCTAACGCGCTCAAACCATAACTCCCCGCGACCCACGCCGCTTGGCGTGGGTGCCCCCCTCTTTAAAAAGAGGGGGTTTATTGTTTTTGTCCATTTGAAAAGATAAGACTATAAGAAGAGTACCAACCCCTCCCTACGGATATCCTATCTCTCTATGCGATTGATTAAGCGGATTGAAATGGCGGAAAAACTGGAGGCGGCGAGCGGATTCGAACCGCTGAATGGCAGTTTTGCAGACTGCTCCATTAACCACTTGGGTACGCCGCCGGGGCGGAAGTAAGACAGATACTATAACGGACGACGGTCAATATTGTCAAGACAAATAGGGTGTTTTAAGACCTTGCAACAGAGAACAAACAGGGTATCCGGCACGATTGATTGTTGGGTTACGCTACGCTAACCCAACCTACGGACTAACTTAACAAGCAACTTCACGGATGGGCTCAGCTCTTTATCGTTCCCACGCTCCTGCGTGGGAACGCATCCAGTGACGCTCCAGCGTCCCGGTCAATTGCTAATCCCCCTCATCCCTTCCTTCTCCCCAAGGGGAGAAGGAGTCTCAAATCTATCCCTCTTTCGGCGGGGCAACATCATACAGGCTCTTCAGTATCTCATAAGCCCCGGCCTTGAGCAGCCGCTCGGCAAGCTCGGCGCCCATCTGCTCGGCATTAGCCTTGTCTCCTGAGATTACGTCCCTTACGAACTTTTTGCCGTCGACCGAGGCGACGAGACCGGTAAGTTTCAGGGTATCTCCTGAGAGCTGGCCGTAGGCCGCGATAGGCACCTGGCAGCCGCCTTCGAGCCTCTTCAGGAGCGCGCGCTCGGCGCGCACGCAACACGAGGTAACCGGGTCGTCGAAAAAGGCCACAAGGTCGTTCACATATTTATCGTCGATGCGAGTCTCTATGCCGAGCGCGCCCTGGCCTATGGCCGGAAGGCTCGTCTCGACGGAAAGGAGCTCTGTAATCCTTTCTTCCCACCCGAGCCTCTTTACGCCCGCGCCGGCGAGTATGATGGCGTCGAAGAGGCCATCGTCGAGCTTTTGCATACGCGAGTTGAGGTTGCCGCGAAGCGGCATGATTTTAAAGTCGGGCCTTAAGCCGAGTATCTGCGCCTGTCTCCTGAGGCTCGACGTGCCTATCTTCGCGCCCTTTGGCAGGTCCATGAGCTTGAGGCCGTTCTTTGAGAAGACCGCGTCGCGAGGGTCTTCCCTCTTCGTGATGCAGCGCAGGTGCAGGCCCGCGGGGAAAACCGTGGGCACGTCTTTCATGGAATGGACGGCAAGATGCACCCTTTGGTCAACGAGCGCCTCTTCGATCTCCTTGACAAAAAGCCCCTTGCCGCCGACCATGGCCAGGGGGACGTCGAGTATCTTATCGCCGGTCGTCTTTATCTTGTCGAGCGAGACTTCGATATCAGGATATCTCTTCTCAAGCTCGCCCTTTACCCAGTTCGCCTGCCACAGCGCAAGCTGACTGCCGCGCGTGCCGATGATTATCTTCTTCTTCAAAATAGGCTCCCTTCCTTTTTTCACTCGTCCCCGTTGCGTACCTTCTTTACGGCCTCCGCGTCCATGTCGAGATCAAATAGTTTTATTATCGAGTCCACGTAGAGGTCGCCCTCGACCTTGTTGGCCTCTTTCTTCAGGTGCGTGACCGGGTGATGGAGTATCTTGTTGACGATGGCCGAGGTCATGGCATCGAGCACCTTCTTCTGCTTCTCGGTCAGCTCGCCCGCTGCCGAGATGCCCTTTTCAAGCTCGGCCTTGCGTATGGCGTCGCACGTCTGCCGGAGCGCTATGATGGCCGGCACCACGTCGAGCGACTTTACCCAGCGGTAGAACCTCTCAATCTCCTCCGAGATTATCTCCTCGGCCTTGGCAGCCTCGGCCTTGCGCTCGCCGAGGTTGGATACGACCACGCCCTGAAGGTCGTCGACGTCGTAGACATAGGCGTTGTCGATGGTGTTGACGAGAGGGTCGATGTTGCGCGGAACGGATATGTCGATGAAGAACATGGGCCGCTGCTTGCGCTCGCGCATGACCTCGTTTATCTGGTCGGGCTTTATGATGAACGAGGTCGCGCCTGTGGAGGCGATGACGATATCGACGTGTTTGAGATAATGCTGGAACTCGCGGAACATGATGGGCGCGGCCGTGCCACCGAGCGCCCTGGTGAACTCCACCGCCCGCTCATACGTCCTGTTGGCCACGAGCAGCTCGCGTATGCCGGTATTGAGGAGGTGCTTTGCCGCAAGCTCGGCCATCTCGCCAGCGCCAAGGAGCATTACCGCCTTGCCGGACAGGTCGCCGAATATCTTCTTGGCAAGCTCTACGGCGGCGTAACTTATGGAGACGGCGGACTCGCCTATGCGCGTCTCCGTGCGCACGCGCTTGGCCACCTGAAAGGCCTTGTGGTAGAGCTTATTGACGATGACGCCGGCGGTATTGTGCTGGACGGCGTAGCCGTACGAGTCCTTTACCTGCCCGAGTATCTGCGGCTCGCCCATGACCATCGAATCGAGGCCGGAGCAGACCCTGAACAGGTGCTTTACGGCCTCTTCACCGGTATGCGAATAGAGGTGCTCGTCAAGCCTGTCGATCTCGATGTTGTGATAGTCGGCCAGGAACCTCTTTATCTGCCAGACCCCCTTCTCGATGTCAGGCGCAACCGCCAGCGCCTCGACCCTGTTGCAGGTCGAGAGGATTACGCCCTCGTTAAGCCCGTACGAGCGCGTGAGCTTCGCAAGAGGCTCTCCGATGGTATCGGCAGGGAAGGAGAGCTTCTCGCGTATCTCCACCGGAGAGGTCTTATGGTTGAGTCCGACTATTATCAGGTTCATTGTTTTATCCGCATGAACGCAAAACGTTCATTCAAGGACGCTCATTTCAAGAGCCCGTGAGAGCCTCCCGATACCAGATTGATGATGATAAAGGAGCCTACAAGCACTGCAAAGGCGACCCCTGAGAATATAGCGGCCTTCCGTCCGCGCCATCCGGTCGTAAGCCTGCCGTGCAGGAGCGCGGCGTAGAGGAACCACGTTATGAGCGACCATATCTGGCGCGGCTTCCAGTCCCAGTAACTGCCGAGCGCGGCCTCCGACCATATCGCGCCGGTTATTATCGCGAGCGTCAGGAGCGGGAAGCCGTACTGCAGACACTTGTAATTAAGCTCGTCGAGGATATCGAGCGGCGGCATGATAAAGTACATCCCCTTGAACTTACGGTTCTTGAGGTAATAGTCCTGAATGATATACATGATGCCGAGAAAGAAGGCGATGGCGAAGAAGGCGTTGCCGAGAAAGGCCATTATCACGTGCACCGGAAGCCAGTAACTCGCCAGCACAGGCGGAAGCTCCATGACGCGATTGGTCATGAACGAGGCGGTAATAAGCAGGACAAGGGCGAACGGCGCGACAAAGACGCCCAGTACGCGCAGCCTGTACCTGAAGAGCACGGCAAGATAGAGGGCGGCGGTTATCCACGAGAAGAAAAAGAGCGACTCGTGGAGCGTCGTAACCGGGGTGCGCCCGGCCACGGCCCACCTGACGACGATACCGAGCGTATGCAGGGCGACCCCCACCATAAGTATGCGCCCGGCGGCCACGATGACCCTGTCCTTACGCGCAAAGAGATATGCGGTATAGACGCAAGTGGCGGCCAGATAGGCCAGGGCAATCAGATAAAATAATATGTCCTGCAATCCCTTCCCCTTAAAGTGAGGCTTACGGCCTCTTATCCGTTTAATACGCCGTTAAACAACAACCAAACTGTCAGACACCAAAGCCGCGCCGCAGTTCAGACCCTTAGGGAAGCTCTGATTAATTGTGTGTTATTGTCATTTCGAGGAGCGAAGCGACCGAGAAATCTTGTAACTTGCTGAATTATCAACAAACAAGATTTCTCGCTGCGCTCGAAATGACAGTTATAATGAATTAATCAGAGCTTCCTTAGGTCTGATATCGTGCGTCCCGCATCCGTTTATTCAGGGCAAATCCCCCAACCCCCCGTGTGCGCTAACATTGTGTCGTGTGCGCTGACGTTATGTCTTTAGCGCCTTTAGCGCCTTTTTCAAAGGGGGGAGTAGCTACTCAAAACGTGGCATAACTTACTTAACCGGCCTCCGGCCTTTGGCCTTCAACCTCACACCGAGGGCGGCCAGCGTGTATCCAGCGCCCACAGACGACCTGAGTATGGCGTCTATGCCAACGCAATCATTACCCCGTATAAAGGCAGGAATTTCAGAGGCCGCCAACTGCCTGATAACTCTTTCTTTTTTATCACGTCTCATCCGGCTTTTCAACAACTTCCGTCTTACCGCCCCAAGGATCTCAAGAAAAACCGCATACTCCGGGCCGTATACGGCCTCTATCTCGGAGCGCAACCTTGCCGCAAGGGCCGGAGCCGCCCCTGAAGTGGAAACGGCTATCACAAGGTCGTCCCTATCGACAACGGCAGGCACGATGAACGTGCAGTATTGCGGGGCGTCAACGCAGTTTACGGGTATGCCGAGGCTTACGGCCTCGTCATAGACCGCCTTGTTTACTGCAGCGGAGTCAGTGGCGGATACAACAAGATACGCCCCTTTGAGGTCGCCCGGCTTGTATCTGCGCCTTATAAGATTAACGCGCCCGGCGCGGGCAAACGTTGCCATCGCACGGCTCGCAACCGCTCCGACAACGGTCACCACGGCCCCTGCCTTCAACAACCCCTCGGCCTTGCGCACGGCAACCACCCCTGCGCCGATAATGACGCAAGGCCTTCCTTTTATATCGAGAAAGACGGGATAGTAGCGCATACAGGGGATTATTACCCGAAAAGATTAAAATTCCAAGAAGGTTTTCTTTAAAAGATTGTAATGGAAGGCGCAAGACAGACAGAACCGGGACACCGCGTCGACAATGGCCGCAAAAAACCTCTCTTGCATGGTACGATGCGCAAGACCGCCTGAGCGCGGCCCGCTTTTTATTTTGCCGCATAAAACACCAGACTTTTGTCTGGTGATGAAGCGGCTTTCCGAATTACTCAAGCCGAAGGCTTGTGCTGTAAGAAACCGCCGACTCCTGCCGGCGGAGATTCACTGTAAGGTCTTTCCGTCGTCGAAGACAGGCCCTTCAAGACTTCCGGTCAGCTTCTCGCGCTCCGAGCACGCGGCCGTGTAACCCATTGAGCAGGCCTTGCCAAAATCGTCTATGGCCTTGTTCACCTCGCCGGACTTGACGTAGACCTCGGCGCGGCTGAAGTAGGCCTTGACATAGTCCGGGTTGATATCCGCGGTCATGGAAAAGTCTTCGGCGGCGCGCTCATAGTCGCCGCCGGAGTCGTACGCGAGGCCGCGGTAGTAGTATGCGTCCGCCAGCCCCGGGTCGATTGCAATGGCCTTTGTAAAGGCGTCAATGGCCGCCGTATGGTCGCCCATGGCGAGTTGCTGCTTGCCGCTGACGACAAGCCCCAGCGACTCGTCTGGCGTGCGCGCCACGGGCCTGCCGAATTCATCGTACTCCATACCCGGCTCATCGCCCGGAAAGAGCGGCTGCACGCTCGGCGGGTCGTCCGTCCGCTCAAAGCCCTTGTCTTCCTCCTGATCGTTGAGCAGTTCATGCATGCTCACGCACGAAGAGACAAATCCCGCAAGAAAACAGCAGACGATAAACGCGAAAAGAGGCCGCCTCATTTTTTACCTCCGCCGTGACGGTATGCAATAACCTTCACCTTCTCAAGGGTTATCAACCCCTCGCCCACCATCTCGTCTATCTGCGGCAATATGCGGGCTATTCTGTCCGCGGCGTCTACTATCTCCACGACCATGGGCAGGTCCTCGGACAGGCGCAGTATCTTGGCCGTGTGTATCCGGCTGTGCACGCCATAACTGAGCACGCCGCGCAGCACTGTGGCGCCGGCGATGCCCTCGGCCCGCGCCTTCTCCACTATGGCCTGATAGAGCGGCACGGCGCCGTGCATATCGCTCTCTCCTATGAATATTCGCAGGATTTCGGCTTCCTCGGGCAGTTTCATGTTCCCTCCGATTTATATCTTAGCAGATTTATACGGCCCTGCCAGCGACAAAGCCCAGGGCAATAAAGATTATGCCGGTGATATTCTGCAGGGCAATGTTGCCAAAGGCGTATAGCCACTGAGACTCGCGCATCAGGCTCGCCGTCTCGAACATATAGCTCGAAAAGGTCGTAAACGCGCCCATGAACCCCGATAGTATGACAATGCGGGCAAGCGGGCCTATGAGCATGCGCTCCTCTGCCGCGGACCATACCGCCCCGAAGAGGAAACACCCTGCCATGTTCACGGCGAAGGTGCCCCACGGGAACGCGCCTCCGGCGGAGTTCTGCACGTAACCAGCAAGCCACCAGCGCGCCAGAGTGCCCAACGCGCCTGCAAGGGCAATTAATATTATTTTCATATCTGCCCCCCTTATTTAGCAAAATGAAAATTCGGCAAACGCTTTTTATTCCCTGTAGGGGCGAAGCAGGCTTCATCTGCATCGACCGCCTTAACGTCCCCTCTCCCTGCCCTCGTGTGCGCTAACGAACGTTATGTCTTTGGCGCAACATCATGTCGTTAGCGCCTCCCACAAGGGGAGAGGGGCAATCTCCCCTCCCTTTATGGGAGGGGAGTGTGAAATGTTGGCGTCCCATACCGCCCATTCGGCCTATGCTTTCACACGCATACTGCCCTTTGCAACGCCCCCTCTCCCTGCCCTTTGCCTCGAATCGCGTCCGCGCCCCGCGGACAGGCTCTTCAAAGCTCACAACGCGCCGTCTGGTTACGCCGAAGACGTTGAAAAACTCGTTCCAGAAAGTCTGGGCCTCGGCGCGCTCGGCGCGCGCCCCCTCCCACTCGCGCGAAAAAGCGAGCGCCCGGTCCTTGATTTCGTTTAATGATAATGGCATGTATGGTATTTGCCTTTAATTATACTATTAATTATGTCCACTTCTCCTGTGCATCTTATAAAACAAAACCGCTCGAAGCAAACCTTTTCGCTCTCGTTCCCAAGCTGAAGCTTGGGAGCGAGAGGTTGCCGGAAGCGGCACAGGCACTTTTCTGTGCCGTCAGGAGTTTCCTCCTGACGGCGTAAACCTCATAGCCGGCAGGAGGAAACTCCTGCCGACACTACAATCCTTCCCAAGACCTTCTATTGACTACCCCGCGCCAATAGTGTTAAATTTCATATCATGAACGTTGCTAAAAGGGGGCGCCCAATTGGACGCTAGTATCGTCAACACAACGCCGGGCATCTGGGAGATGATAGCCGGGGCCGGGGGCATGGTCAAATTCGTGCTCTTCATCCTTTTTCTCTTCTCGGTGGTCTCGTGGGCTATCATAGTATATAAGATACGGCTCCTGCGCAGGATGGAGCGGGAGACCGCGGCCTTCTACGACCTCTTCTGGAAGAATCGCCAATTCGCTCAAATATACTCGTCTACGAAGAATTACGATAAGACGCCGCTGGCCGCGATATTCAAGGCCGTCTACTCCGAGATAACCAGCACCGTGAAGACGGGCGGCAACGATGCGGGCGCGCCCAGCCTTCAGAAAGACGATATCGACAGGCTAAACAGGGTGCTCAGGAAGGCCGTCGCAACCGAGTCGGCGCGGCTCGAGCACGCCGTCGGCTTTCTGGCCACCACCGGAAACACAGCGCCTTTCATCGGCCTATTCGGCACGGTCTGGGGCATCATGACCTCATTTCAAAGCATTGGCGCCAGAGGCGCGGCCAACCTTGCGATAGTGGCCCCGGGCATCTCCGAGGCCCTCGTGGCCACGGCCATGGGGCTTGCCGCCGCCATACCGGCCGTGGTCGGATACAACCATATCGTATCGAGGATAAACCGCTTGAACGTCGAGATGGACAACTTCTCGGCCGACCTGCTCAATATCATCGAGCGGCAGATACCGAGACAATAAACCAGTTTATTGCCCTCCGGCCTTCCGCCGGAAAGACGCAATACGGAAGGACGGCTATATTGCAGACCTCCGACACCCGCAGACAGACATCCAGAAGACAGATGAGCCAAATAAACGTCACGCCGCTCGTGGACGTTATGCTGGTACTTCTGATTATCTTCATGATATCGGCCCCCATGATGCAGGAGGGCATCGACGTAAGACTGCCTCGCGTGGCGGCGAGCGCCGTAACCCGCGAGGAAGAACCTCTTGTCGTAACCATCACCGCGAACGGGACGGTATATATCGGTTCCAGACGCATGATGCAGACCGGCGTGAAGACCGCCCTTGAAAAGGCACACAAGGCCAATCCCGGAGGCACGGTGCTGCTGAAAGCCGACGAGACCGTGCCTTACGGCCGCGTCATGGAGGCCATGAGCACGGTGCGCAAGGCCGGTTTTGAAAAGATAGGCATGCTCACCGAGCCAGTGGAGGAGAGATAGATGCAGGCCGGGTTGCGCGATCCGGGCGGCCTTACAAAAGCCCTTGGCGTCTCCATCATCGCTCACATAGCAATCATAGCGGCCGTAGCAGTCCTGCACAGGCCGGATAACCGCCGCTTCATCACCCCGGTCTATACCATGGTCAGCATCGTTGAACCGGCCCGCACTGGCGGTGTGCCCGCGTCCCCGGCCGCAACAGCCGCGCCATTGCCTGTAAAGACCGCCGTTGAAAGGCCGCAAACCAAACCAAAAACGCATGAACAGGCCGCCAGACCGCAAAAATCAAAGACGGCGGCAAAGGCAATTGTAAAGAACACTCCTCCATCAAAGGCCGCGAAGATAAAGGCCCCTGCGGCTCAAAAGGCGGACGTTGACCTTGCGCTCAAGAAGATCAAGGAAAATGTCAAAAAGAAGGCCGACGAGAGCCTCGTAGCCTCGCGCATCGAAGACATCAAAAAAGGGCGCGAGGGCGAGGCGGCACAGAAGACGTCGGCGGCAGTGGAGGATATCCGAAAGCGCATCGCCACGGGCGAGACCCGGCCCGGTCCGGTGAATGAGACCGGCGGCGCGGGAACCCAGGGTACGAGCCCAGTCGTCGCAGGCAACGGCCCGAACGCCTCACGCGAGGCGCTTGAGACCCGCTACCACGCCTACTACGCCCTCATACGCGACAACGTCCAGGAGAACTGGCGCTATCCGTACAAGGACGACAAGGTAATGATAATCGTCTCCGTAAAGATTTTCAAGGACGGCAGGCTCATCTCCTCGGAGATAGAAAAATCATCCGGCAACGCGCTCTTTGACGAATCGCTCCTGAGCGCGATAAAGAAGGCCTCGCCCTTCGCCCCGCTGCCGCAGGGCTTTCCCAACGACTACCTTGAGGCTGAGTTGAGGTTCTGCCCCGGATGCGCCCAATAGTTACGGGAGCTTGCTTCCCCCTTTGTAAAAGGCGCCAAATAGATAACGATAGCGCACAAGGCGCCAAATAGATAACGATAGCGCACAAGGCGCCAAATAGATAACGATAGCGCACAAGGCGCCAAATACATAATGTTGGCGCACAAGGGGGGCACCCGCGCCAAGTGGCGTGGGTCGCGGGGATTTTTTATATGGGTCTTCTACAATTTTTCTTCAGCCTCTTGAAGTCGCACCACCTTTTTCAAAGCCCCCCTCGCCCCCCCTTTTTCTAAGGGTCTTAGGAAGCAAACCATATTAAGAAATGTGGTAAGCTTCCGATATGCAAAGGAAAAACAGGTATTACAAACGTTCAAGAATCACAGAGGCCAAATTCAGGGCGATAGTTCGTTGTTT
>JACRNO010000026.1 GCA_016234855.1 Deltaproteobacteria bacterium
GTCTGATGTATACTCTCGTGCCCGAGAACGAGGTAGAGCGCCCAGCCTATCCCTAAGACAATGCCCAACAGACCAATCAATATCCCGATTCTCACCGGTTTTATAGACTTTATCACAGCCTCCCCCTTTTTCCGGTTAATCAGCCTCTTTCTTCGTAGCGCCGCGCCAATCTCCGGGCAGTAGTTACATGGATCTTTCTACGATAACTCTTATCAATTCAATGGCGATGGCCCTCATGCCCTTCTTCGACTTTTTCGCTCCCCTGCGCCTTCTCCTCTTTCTTCTTCCCGTGCGAGTGTTTGCCCCCGCCGCAACACCCTCCGCCGCCCCTGTGCATAAGGAGCATGAAGAGCGCAAAGACTATTATGAATATAAGGGTCGATGAATCCACAGATACCTCCTTGACCTGCCCTGCCTCACCTGCCGGTTATGCGCGGTATGAACATGGGCGTTTTTTCCCTATACCGGCGATAAGCCTCCCCGAATTCCCTCTCCATCTCCGCCTCTTCCTTCATGGAGAGACGATAGTACGCGAAGATGAGCGCGGGCCACATGAGTATCGTAATTATGGTCGGCCATTGAATCAAAAGCCCTACCATGATAAGAAAGAGTCCTGAGTATTGAGGGTGGCGCATGTAACCGTATATGCCTTCCGTGACAAGGGCGCCCTTTGCCCCGTGAACCTTGCTCCACCCGGCGGACATCATGAGGAAACCCGCCACCATAAGCCCGTTGCTTACGATATGTATGACGGCAAGCATCGCCGCCCCGCCGCCGAGGAATGTCACCCATAGATGCCCGCTTGCGTGCGCAAACGGGTTCAAGGCCGGATACCGCGCCCCTAATACCGCGGTCAATATGTAGATGGTCAGGGGAAAGCCGTACATCTCGGTGAAGAGGGCGATGATGAAGGCCCAGGTCACCCCCATGGAACGCCACTCCCTCTTTTTGACCGGGAAGATGAAGCTCATGATGAAAAAAAGGAAGAGAAGGACGTTTACAACGACAAGCGACCAGAACCCGTAGGCATAAGAAATACCCTCTCCGTGCATATTCGCCTCATGTCCGTCTTATACTGCGTTTGCGCTCAATGGCACTTGGGCGGCGTCCCTTTATACTCTTTGAATATCCTCTGCCACCACTTCTTGCCTGACTCGTCGCGCCGGATGCCTTCCTTCAACTCGAATTCCCTCTGGCACGCCTTTGAGCAGAAGTAAAACGTCTCGTGCTCTAAATGAGTCATGAATTCCGCGCCTTTTTCTTCGACAGCCATACCGCAGACAGGGTCCCTTGCCATATCATCCTCCATGCCCATCATGCCTTTGTCTCACCGCTGAGCCTGTTATAGATAACGGAAAATACAGCCCCGGTCAGAAACGAGGCTATGAAGATGCTTACCAGCCCTATGAGGAAGTCCGCCGCAGTGAACGGCCTTGACGCGGCTATTCCGGTCAAGTCTATACCGTGCGCCCATGTATTGATAAAAGCGAGGAACCCGATAGGCGACAGGTAAACAAAGAGCGCGCATAAAAGGTATAAAAGGACGACAGTAAGGGCAAAACTCAGAGACACAACCTTCGTATTCAACATATGAACCTCCCTCTTAGGGGTTGACCTGCCTTATATATTAAGTATAGCGCGAATGGGCATAAGGCAAGGCCTTGCATTCTACAATATGTAGAATACCATCGGTTCGGTTTAAAGTCAAGTGGAAGAGTCCAAATGGAGGGGTGGGGCGAGAAAGAATGGCTCAAAGAGAAGGGGTTTAAGGATATGCCTGACCTTTCAAAGACCCGGTCACAAAGACCGTCGACCTGAGCAACGCCAGAACGCTTGCGCCATAAAATCCGGAGCGGAGCCATGAGTTGTAAATAAAAAAAGGCCAGCCGAAAAACGGCTGACCTTTTTATTTTATGATGCGCAAAAGGGGGGACTTGAACCTCTGCTCGCGCACTCCCGTGCGCTCGCTCCGAGGCGCGTTTGTTCGCTTTCAGTCGCGCTCCCGCGCTCCTTTTTCCTCGCTCATCGCTCGCAAACAGTTCGAGTCCCTCGCCAATATTATATTTAAAAAGTAAGGGGTTAAGAGCCCTGCTCTTAACCCCTTACTTTTTAAATATGGTGCCGAAGGGGGGACTCGAACCCCCACGGATCTCTCCACCACCCCCTCAAGATGGCGTGTCTACCAGTTCCACCACTTCGGCATCGGAAAAAACTATTTTTTGACCGGCTCAGAGACAGGAACAGCAGGCGAGGCGGTTTCCGGCGCAGCAGGCGCAACAGGCTCGGTCACCGCAGGCGCGTTGCTCATCACCGAAGCAGACCTCGACCTGGAGGAATGATAGGTGAGGTAAAGCGAGGTCACCATGAATATAGCGGCGCAGATGGCCGTAACCTTGGCCAGAAACGTGGCAGGCCCGCTCGCCCCAAAGAGCGCCTGGCTGCCTGTGCTGCCGCCGAAGGCGGAACCCATGTCCGAGCCTTTCCCGACCTGAAGCAGGACGGTGCCGATTATTATCAGGCTCACTATTATCTGTATTATGATGGCTAACGTATACACATTCCCTCTTAAACAAGCTGATTGGCGTCGTCTACGCAAAATTGCGTAATTCTGAATTTTACACCTTACACGAAAAAAAGCAAGTATTTTTTATTTTCCAAGTGAAAAAATGCCCTGCCACCGGCTTTTCCGAGTATCGATGCAACCGTCCGCAAAATGAAGATGATTGCCACAGGGGACTGCCCTTCGCAAAAAACCTTCTTTTATCGGTCAGTTATGGGCTTTTTACTTACGGCCAGCATCAACCAAGCCCCTGGGATTAGGCCTTATGCAGCCATCCCTTGACCAGCGATAAGACAGGGCTATACTTAAATCAGAGGCTATGTGACGGTTGCGCGGCAGTGCGACTTCGTCCTTGTCTCAGTCATCAGGATGCCGTCAATCCGTCAGGCAAAGGCCTGCAAGTTGCTGAGGCCTGACCAACCCGCATGATGGAGGTGATAAATATGAGAGACTTTAACGCAACCCGGAAGGCAGGCACAGAGACCGGAGAAGCGCCGCCGGATGCCATATTTACCGGCCCGCTCGCATACATGCACAACCTGGTGTCAACGGCGCAACTAAAGATTCTGTTGGAGAGGAAGGCAGACCTTGTACTGGTGAACGTCCTTGACCGGCCGGAGTTCGCGCAGGAGCACATCCCCGGCTCGATCAATATACCCGTAGCTGAGATTGAGCGCATCGCGCCGCAGCTTATAAAATCGAGCGACCTTATCGTGGTTTATTGCCGCACCTCAAGGTGCAGGGCAAGCGCGGTCGCAGCCGACAAGCTCAGCACCATCGGCTATGATAACGTGATGCGCTATAGCGCGGGCATACGGGGCTGGAAGGCGGCGGACCTGCCTGTGGAAGGTCTGTACACGGACACACGCAGGGCCGCCTGAAACGGCTCTGTCTGCGCCCTTAGCCTTACTTGACCGCCACGGCTCGGATTCCATCCGGAGGAAAGGTCTGCCCTGTGCATTAAATACCCCCGCCTCAAGGTGACACCCACACAATTATTTTGCGCTACAGGTCTGCTCTTTTAGGTGACTTTTGCATAAGTCTGCCTGAATGTGGGATATCCGGTGGTTAAGACTGGATTCGTCCCCGAATGTCTTAGTCCCCGACTTAGACATTCGGGGACGGACGAAAGCCTCGGGAATGACGGATAAAAACATCAGCAAATAGTCGTATGCGCTCGTGTGCGCTTGTGCGCTAACGTAATGCTTTTAGCGCCTAACGTTATGTCTTTGGCGCAACATCTGTCTTTGGCGCCATTCCCGCATGTTTTTGGCGGGAATCCAGTCTTTTAGAATTAGAGGATGGCATTTTTTACGATAAGAAAGTTATGCAAAGGTCTCTTTTTTTAGCCGCCCTTGCCGCATGCCTGATTTTTCCTGTTGTATTGCTCTCTAAAAACATTTAAAATACCCAATGTGCAGCAGATGAGAATTACGGCACGGGCATACGTGCAGACGACAGCCTCGCCTGCGTAGCTCAGGGCTTCAGCCCTGATATAAACTGACGCGGTCTTATTTGCATGCGTCGCCCAAGGCATATCATACGTAACGGGCGTTGCACGACACAATCCAACCTAATGCGCCCGTGGCTCAGCTGGACAGAGCATCTGACTACGAATCAGAGGGTCGGGGGTTCGAATCCCTCCGGGCGCACCAATAAAATCAGAGGGGCTGCGGCAAACGCCGCAGCCCCTTTTAGTTTCGACTGTGCAGTTTTACTGCGGGTTCAGGTTTGCAACCTGAACCTTTTATTACGTAATTACAAAGAACGCGGCGGTTTCTCTGCGCGCGAATTCATGGGTTCAGGTTACAAATCTGAACCCGCATAAAGGAACACACCAAGCAAAAGAGTGGTTACAGCTAATGCTGTAACCACTCTTTTGCTTGGCCTTCAGGATTTTGTCCGGTAATACTAGAAAAAAACGTTCATCCATTATCCGAACGGAATAACAAGAACCATACCGCGGCGGCCCGGCACGTTTAGTGCCCGTGCCCGTTGCCGGCCTCGTCAGTCACGGTCGTAACAGTAACCCCTGGGAAGAGCTTGAGGAAGAGCGCTACCGAGACGATAACCGAAGAAAGCCCGCCTATGGCCATGGAGATGCCCGTCCACGTGCCAAGGACAAACTCAGACCCGTCCGAGTATTCAGGGACTATCATAAGATAGCGGTTGAGCCACATCCCGATGAGGATGATGCCCCCCACCGTCGCGAGCGACGCGGCGCAGAACTTGATGCGCCTGAAAAGGAGCGCAAGGAAAGGCACGATAAAGACCGCCAGCATCATTACGACGGCGTGCGGCAGGTAATTGCCGGTCATCCTCTTGAAGAACGGCCCGACAAGACCGGGCTGGTTGCCGTACCAGATGACCACGAACTGCGACCAGAACATATACGTCCACAGGAGCACGAACCCTATCATGACCTTGGAGATGGAATCGAGATACTTCTTATCGAGCTCCATGCGCTTTGTTATGAATATGAGCGAGAGCACCACAAGGAACGCGGTGTTTGCGAGCAGGTTGCCCGCCCAGTAATAGGCCGGGAATATCGCACTCTCCCAATGCGGGATGAGCATCATGCCGAAGTCCCACGCCACGTTGGTGTTCGTAAGAATATAAGTTATCAGCACAAAGGCGGCCCAGACGCTGCGCCGTTCGGATACGTTGTATAGCGTCGCCTCGCCCTTCTCCTCCAGGCGGCCGCACCTGAAGTATAGATAGGATACGATATAGAAGAGCGCCATCGTGCCTACGTTCCTCCAGAGGAACTGCGGCCTGCCGAGCCACGGGCTTATGGCGTGCGAATGAGGGCCGGCCGGCTGCGCCCAGAAGAAGAGATGGTCGGTGCCGCCGAAGTAGATGACAAGAAAGACCACGAAGGCGACCGGTATGAACGCGAGCGTCAGTATCTCGCCCAGGCGCGAGAAGTACCGGCCCCAGCCGGACTTCGACAGCTTCATGAGCGCGGAAAAGACCACCCCGGTCTGCGTCAGCCCGAGGAAATAGACGAAGTTCACCGCAAGCATGCCCCAGAGCGTATTCGTCTCAGCGGAGCCGGCGACGCCATAGATGAACGATACGATGCCGTTCAACAACAATATCCAGAATATCCAATAGGGCATGACTGCGACCTTTTATTTGCTCTTTTTTTGTTTCAATTCGTGCTTTATGTAATTGATTATATGCCACCTGTCCTCGGGCGCCACAGAATCGCCGTGGGAAGGCATTATCGCCAGACCGCCGTACTTGATGGTGTAGAAGATGTCCCCGTCCGGCTTCGACTGCACATAATCATCGCTCAGATCGGCAGGCGTGACATACTTCTGACCGACAGGCCCGTCGCCGACGCCGGTTGCGCCGTGACAGATCAGGCAGAAGGTCTCATACCTTTCCTTGCCCCGCATTATAGACGCGTCACTAGTTGGAACCGGGTTCTTCAGCCTTGCCGCCGCGCCGCGGTCCTTGATTACCGGGTCGGCATTGGTCGGGACTGAGCCGTCGGGTATCGCCGGATACGGCTCTTCCTGAGCCTTGTGCGAAGGCTGGTCGAACATATCCATAGTCCACGGCATTGCAAAGGCGGCCGCAGGCAGCGCTATTAAGATTAGCGACACAAGGATTATAAGCTTATTCCCACGCAATGGTCCTTACCTCGCTGGCCCCGAATTCCTTCAATATCTTCATAACAGCCTCTTCCCTGTCGCTGCGCACGTTGATAAGCAGCCCGAACGAGTCGTCCATGGTCTCGGGAAAGCATATCTTCTCTTCGGTACTGTAAAAATTCTTTATAAGGCCGCTTAAGACGAGAAAACCGAAATACGTCATCAGCACGCCGAAGAGTATCGTGGTCTCGTACGAGACGAGCAGGACCGGCGGCGCCGCCCATATCGGCTTGCCGCCGCGCGGCAGAACGTAGAGGGCCGCGGTGGTCAGCACCAGCAGCGCCCCGAAGAACAACCCGCTCAACCCGCCGAAGAACGTGAAGAACCGCAGCGGGTTTTTCTTCTCGCCAAGCACCGGGTCCATCTCATGGTCGACCGGCACCGGGGAAAAGACCCTTATGTCGTCGATGCCCTCGGTCTTGAGCTTGCTTGCCGCGTCCGCCATGGTGTCAACGTATTTGAAGAGTCCGAATACCATTAGTGGCCTCCCTTCTCCATCGGCACGCCCGAGTCTTCCTTGACCTCGAACGGCGAGATGATGGGCGCTATCTTTATCATCACCATGAACATGGTCACAAAGGCACAGAACGCGCCTATGGTAATCGCGCCCTCGACCCAGGTCGGCATGTAGTCGTGCCACATGTAGGGCAGGAACTTGCGGGAGAGCGAGTTCGGTATTATCAGGTACCTCTCAAGCCACATGCCCACGATGATGAACAGGCACATGACGAACATCGCGCTGGTGGACTTCCTGACCTTCTTTAAGATAAGTATCAGCGGCAATACCGTATTGCAGAATATCATTAGACTGAACAGGTAGATATACGGAGATACCGCCAGTTTATATATCAGATGCTCGGTCTCGTAGGTCGTGTTCGCGTATATGCCGGTAAAGACCTCAAGACCGGTGAGATAACTCCACGTAAGCGAGAGCACGAGGATGAAGACGCCAACCCTGTCGTAGTGCATGAGGGTGATATATTTCTTCGTGACCGGGAAGGCCCAGCGCACGAGGGTAAGCATGGTGATGACCCCGGCAAAGCCCGAAAGGAGCGCGCCGGTGACGAAGTAAGGCGCGAAGACCGTCTTGGTATAGCCCGGCACTATGGAGAGGGCGAAGTCCCATGACACGATACTGTGGACGGATACGACCAGCGGCATGATGAAGGAGGCGAAGAACATGGTGGCCTTGCCGTGCACGTGCCACTCCTTGTCCGAACCTCTCCAGCCTACGGAGAGCACGGAGTAGAGCTGCTTTCTCCAGCCGGTAGCGTGGTGCTTGAGCGCTGCGAAGTCAGGTATCATGCCGAAGTAGAGGAAGACCACGCTGCTCGTGAAATACGTGCCGATGGCGAAGACGTCGAACATGATGGGCGACTGGAAGTTGAGCCAGAGCTGGCGCTGGTTGGGATACGGGAACGTCCAGTAGAAGTTCCAGGGCCTGCCCATGTGGATGAATATGAAGAGCGTGACGAGAAAGAGCGCCAGCAGCGTCATGCTCTCGGCGCTGCGCGCTATCGCGCGCCTCCACGGGGTCTTCGTTATAAAGAGCATCGCGGATATGAGCGTTCCCGCGTGCGCCACGCCGACCCAGAATACGAAGTTGACGAGGTAGACGCCCCAGACGACCGGCACGTTGAGACCGGTCACGCCCTGGCCGTTATATATCTGATACGCCCACGGAAGGATGAACAGGCCCACGGCGGCCATCGCGAACAGGGCCATAACCACGTAATAGCGCGGCCCGGTATCGGTCATCACCGAGAATATGTCCCTGTTGACTTCCTTGAAGTCTACGCGGACCTTTGTCTCTTCGTCGTGGCCGTGATTACTCATTTTTCCCCTCGTCTGCCACCCTCTTCAGATAGATTACAGATGGGTCGGCGTTGAGTTCCTCAAGCAGCCTGTACCTGCGCGGGCTTTTCGCCAGCTTCGAGACCTCGCTGGCAGGGTCGTTCAGGTCGCCGAAAACCAGCGCGCCGGGCGGACACGACTGCACGCAGGCCGGCCGCACGTCCCCGTCCTTAACGGCCCTGTTCTCGTCCTTGGCCTTGTCCTTTGCCGCGACGATGCGCTGGATGCAGAAGGTGCACTTCTCCATCACGCCCATCTCCCTGACCGAGACGTCGGGGTTCAACTGCTCGTCGAGCGGGGCCTGGGGTTTATAGCTCCTCCAGTTGAAACGCCTGACGTCGTACGGACAGTACGTTGCGCAGGTAAACGTGCCCACGCAGCGGTTATAGACCTGCACGTTCAGACCGTCCTGGTTGTGATACGTGGCGTAAACCGGACAACCAGTCTCGCACGGCGCCTTGCCGCACTGCTGGCACATAATCGGGATAAAACCCGTCTTGACGTTCGGGTACTCGCCTTCGACGTAACGCTCGATGCGTATCCAGCTGAAGGCGCGCGAAACCGCGCAATCGGCCTCTCCAACCACGGGCAGATTGTTCTCCGCATAGCAAGCCACCACGCACGCCTCGCAGCCGTTGCACCTGTCAAGGTCAACGACCATGCCCCAGCGGTGGTCGGCCGTCTCCTGGTTGCCGCCGGTGCGATAGGATTTGAGTTTGCCGCCTATGGACTTCAGCACGGACACTTAGAAGCCTCCTCGTTTGTATCTCTTACGTTGTAAAATCACTACTCACATTCAAATGGGAACTCGTTCGTAAAAGTTTCAAACAAGTATACGATGCCGAAGAAATCATATTTGTTGCTCCCTAATTTTGGGAGCCAGTATCGGCCATGCGCAACCCAATGACGATACTTAAAAACCGAAATCAACTTGCTGACTATATCTTTGAATTGAGGAGCGTGCTCTTTCCAGCCACTCAAAATATCCTTCTCAAAACCCAACCGTGTATCGTTATCTTTACGGGTCTTGGCAATATCACGGAAATGCCTGCTTAAGGGGTCTTTGAGCTTTTGGTTGACACGAATTTGGTAGTCCTTGCAAAACAGCGCCTCAAGCGCCGACAAGTAGTCGAAAACAGCCAGTATCTCAAGTTCATTTCGCTGAAAGGCTAACAAATCTTCTATTTCGCCCCCCACATTCACCGCTGAAACGATAGCCTCTGGAAGAGGAAGCGAGTCTCTAACTAACATTTTTATTTGACGCTGATACTGCATAGTAGCTTCTTCGGTAACCTTGTACCAAAGCAAAACTTTTTCAACGCTTATGGTTGCGTCAGTCAAGTTCATGGCTTCTGTCCAATTACCTTCAGCAAGGCATCAGAAAACGAATCCTCATCAATTCTCAAGAGCCTTATCTTAGGTGGGTCAGTAGCTATTTTCCATTCGAATCTCGGAATTGGCTTGTCCTGAGTAACAATATTTTTTGGCACAGCAACATCTTCTTCTACATAAACAAAACGTACGGTAGCGTACGGTCCAATCATGTCTATCCTACCCTTAGCGCCGATTAACATTGAACCTATCGGCTTAAAAGTGACTTTTTCACCAAAAATATATAATTCTAACGCTTGAACTACATAGCGCCCAAAATATTCATCATTTAACTCAACATGCAACGTCTTATCTATCTTTATTTTGTCACCAAACGGCTTGAGCCACTCACTTACTTTAGCATAGAATTCTTTGATAGATTCAATCCATTGCGCTTTTCTGCTCTCCCAATCCACTTGAGGAAATTGCAACTCGATTGACTTCTTTTCAATAAATTCTTCGAGATCCTTCTTTCCCATACAGTATTCTTCCTTTCCAAATTGCTTCTTTGTTAAATATTCCTTTTACACTCCAAAACTCGGCTAACAGCGCCATTGCGTTTCATCCTTCGTGTCCCTTTCCCCCCGTATACTTTATGATGCCCCTGCCTAATTCCCTGGTCATGCCTTCCATCTTTACGAGCTTACCCTGCCCAGCGGACGAGACCTTCACCCTTGTGGCGTTCAATGCAACCGCCCCTGACCTCTCGTCCTCGCGAAACGGCAGTATCGAGATGGGGTTCACGCCCCTTTGCCTTGCAAACCTGCCGTACTGGCTGTGCCCCTGACCGATGGGCACGGCTATGGTATCCGGCCTTATGCCCGGATAGATATAAACAGGCACGGTGATGCTGCCTGACGGAGAATCTATGTTGACCAGGTCACCCTCGTTGACGCCGAGCCTTGCGGCGGTCTTAGGGTTCATATCCACCCAACTGCCCCATACGACCGAGGTCATCGGGTCGGGGAGTTCCTGCAGCCACGGCAGGTTGGCGCCGCGCCCGTCGCGGTAAGCGGCCTGCGGATAAAGTATCATATAGAACGGATATTCGGTGTCAGCGCCCTCGAACCTCGAAGGCGCCTGCGGCAGATAGGCGTTAACGCTACGCGCTGAGACCGGGGCCGCGCGCCTTGCCGCGCCCTTTGACTTATCCGGCCACCAGCCGCCCCTCTTAAGGAGGTTCTCCCAGAAGATATCGAAGGTCAGCGCGCTGGAGGACATGGCGCGGTCCCTGCTGTACGCCTCGCGCCACGAGTCCTTCAGATATTCTGCGAATGACGCGGCCTTGATCCTGTCGGCCGCCTTGCCGCCCATCTTTTTTGCTATGCCGAGGAATATATCGCCCGCGCCCTTGGTATTGTAATACGGGGAGACGGCGGGCTGCATGATGGTCGTCACCTGATAACCGACGCCCGGCTCAGGCGTATCATCGCCCCAGTCTTCGGCAGCCGTATGCAGCGGCAGGATGATATCGGCCTGGACAGAGGTCTCGTCCACGAAACTCGACAGGCTTACGACAAACGGCACGGCGCGTAAGGCCTCGCGCGTCTTCGACTCGACCGGGGTCGTAAAGACCGGGTTGGTATCGCAGATAATCAGCGTCTTGACCTTGCCCTTTGCCGCGTCCGCGGCGAGCGCGCTCAAACGCCTCTTGAAGTCAATGGAGGAGTCCTGTTTTATGGCCGGGGCGGGGTTCGGGATTACGCCGCCCGTCGCGCCGATATTGCCTGCAAGGTGGTTAAGGATATTCACGGCCATAAGGCCGGATACGCCGTCCTGATACGACGCAAGGTTGTCTCCGCCCACGACAAGCGACGGCCTGACGTGCGTAAGCGAGCGCGCCATCTCATAGATACGCTCCTCAGAGACCTCCGCGGCCTCCGCGACAACGGAGGGCTTATACCTTGAAAGAGAGAGCCTCCAGCCGTCAACCTCGCCGCCCCTGTACCAGCCCTTCTCGACTATGGCATGGGCGACTGAGAGGGCGAGCATGGCCTCGGTCCCGGGCTTTGCCGGCACCCACTCGTCGGCGTTCGCGCCCGTAAGCGAGAGCCTCGGCTCAACCTGCACGAGGCGGCCGCGGCCGCCCTTGCCCGACTGGCGCATCTGGCCGTAGGCAGCGGCATGACCGACCGGCGAGAGCCACGTCGTGAAATCAGCGCCAAAGGAAAGCACGTACTTTGAATTCTCCATGTCATAGTGCGGCAGACGGTCGATGCCCATGGCCGCATGATTGGCGAAGTTGAGGTTCCTCCGGTCAAAGAGGCTATACTGATAATGATTGGACGAGCCGCACGCGGACATGAACGCATCCATGAGCGTGCCGAGCCTGCCGCGCTGCTGCGAGGTCAGGAGATAGAGGCCTGCGGCGGAGTTGGCCTTTGCAAGGTCGCCGATATTCTTGGCTATCAGCGCGAACGCCTCTTCCCAGGTTATGTCCATGAACTCGCCGGTGCCGCGCTCCCCGCGCCTCTTGAGCGGGCCTTTTATCCTGTCGGGATTGTACGTCACCTGCGGCATGGCCTGGCCCAGGGCGCAGAGCCTGCCCTGGCTGACCGGATGCTCCGGGTTCCCTTCTATCTTCTTGACGCGGCCTTCCATTACCTTGACGTGCACGCCGCACCCCGCCCCGCACATGTTGCACGCGCTGGCATACCAGTTCGGCACGCCCGGGATGATATTCTCATCCGGCACGAGATAGGGCATGAGCTTCGCGCCCGGCGGCTTGCTGACCTTGCCGAGGACGAAACCAGCGGCGGCTCCAGCCCCGCCGATGCCTATGAATTTAAGAAAGTCCCTGCGTTTCATTTCGGTTATCAGTTACCTGTTATCGGTTATCGGCTACCAGTTAGCGGTTATCAATTGGCAGTGTAAGGATAATTATTCCATACCTTCACTGCTAACGGATAACCTATTACTGACAACTTCTCTACTTATGGCAAGTCCAGCAGTCCTTGCCGTTCTTAACGGATTTCTTCTCGTGACAGCTCAGGCACCAGCCCATCTTAAGCGACGAGACCTTCGTTATCCTCGACATTGAGGCGACGTCACCGTGACACTCCTGGCACTGCAACCCGGCCTTTATATGCCTCTTGTGCGTGAAACGGACATAGTCAGGCAGGTTATGCACCTTTACCCACGGGATAGGCTCTTTATTGTCCCAATAGGCCGTAAGTTTCTGTATGAGGGGCGAATCGGTCTTGATTATCTTGTGGCAGCCCATACAGCGCTGCACGTTGGGCACGCCTGATACGCGCGACCTCTCGACATAGAGATGACAGTACTTGCAGGGTATCTGATTGTCGCCCGCATGTATCTTGTGGCTGAACTCTATGGGCTGGACCGGCGTCCTGTCGTAGAAATAGGTGATGTTGACGGCATAGCCTATGACAAAGCATGCGCCGCCGACAACCGCCAGGCCGATAATTTGTTTTACGGCATCCGCTACTTTCATAGGTCTGCTGATATTGATGGGCAAAGAGACAACTATACCGTTGGCCGGTATCCCCTACGTCCGCAACCGCCTCGCCGTTTCTTATCCGACACCGGCTCCCGGCTATTCTATCTCGTCTCTCACAGAGGCTGTCTTGCCCACAAACCGCCCGGCAATCCGCATCGGACGCCGCTTAACAGGCATAAAAAACCGGAACAACCCAAACAGCCAATGCTTCCTTGATGAGACTATGCTTTTAAAGCCGGACAGATAGTATTGCGAAGAACAGAGAAAAGCGCGTCTAAGTATAAAAAGTATAACTATCGTGGATAGGACGAATAATATACCATGAAAAAAAACTTGTCAAGAAAAGTTTTATCAAAATAATACCCCCCCTCTCCTCTCCTCGTCTCCTTGCACATATCATCGCACAGACGCTGACGCAAGACCGGCTCTCAATTCATCAAACACACCCTTTAACAGGACTTCCCGCTCCTGCATGTCCCGCCATCCGGCCCGCGTCTCAGCCGTTATCGCTGATATTGTGTGTCGTCAGGAGTTTCCTCCTGACGACATTGGCCCGGAAGAACGAAAGGACGGTTATTGCCTCCATAGGCCGCTGTATTGCCTTCCGCCACGTTATGTTATAATCTCTAATCATGTCGCCCGAACTCCTTAAAGAGGTAATCGCCGAGTTGAACGGCCGGCTCTGCGGAGGGGTCGTCTCAAAGGTGCACCAACCTGACGGCCGCGATATCGTCCTGAAGGTCTTTGCCCGAGGCGGCCAGACGCATCTCCTTATATCCACGCACCCGCTCTTCTCAAGACTCCTTCTTACGGAAGAACCGTTCGCAAACCCTGCCGTACCCAAACGCTTCTGCGCCTTTTTGAGGAGCCGCATCAACGACAGCCGCATCGAGCGCATCAGCCAGGTGGACGCCGAGCGCATCGCGCTTATCACGCTGCAAAAAGGGCGCGGCACGGATATCGAGACCTTCACCCTGCGCGCCGAACTTACCGGCAAATCGAGCAATATCATCCTGCTTGACGCTGACGGGGCCGTGCTCGACGCCCTCAGATATTTTGACGAGGAAGGTTCTGCCCGTCCCGTCATGCCGGGCGTCGTGCTCGGCCCGCTGCCACCCGGGCCGGACGCCGCTCAAAAAGAGGCGCAGGCCGTGACAAAATCGGATGCCGGGACATGGAACGAGGCCGCAGACAGATACTACTCAGGGCTGATAGCCGCGGAACGCAGCGTTTTAAGGCGCGGCAAACTCCTGCGCGCCTGCCGGGGGGCTGAGGCGCGCTGCAGGCGCAAACTTGATAACCTCAATGGCGACAAGGCCCGCGCCATAAGGGAGCAGGACTACGCCGCCATCGGCAATATGCTCCTTGCCAACTTCAAGATTTTAAAACGCGGCATGAAAGAGGTCGATGCTGTCGACTATACGACAGACCCGCCCGCAACTGTGAAGATAACGCTTGACGAGCGTCTCGGACCGAAGGAGAATTGCGAAAAATACTTCAAACGCGCGAGGAAGGGCAAGACCGCGCTCGCCATGCTCGAAGAGCGCATCCCGGCGACAGAGCGCGAGTTGGAATACATCCAGAATCTAAGCTACGAGATAGAGGCCGCCGAAACAGCGGACGACCTTGACGCGGCGGAGGAAGAACTCATGGAGGCGGGTTATATGAAGCGCGACGAGAGGGCGAGCGAGACCGAGCCCATACGCCGCTCGACCTCGTCCGAGGGTTTTGAGCTTCTATGCGGCAAGTCCGGCCCGGGTAACGACCTGATTGTCAAAAGGTACGGCAAGGACGGCGATATCTGGTTTCATGCCAAAGGCTGCCCCGGCTCGCACGTCCTTATAAAAGTCGCCGGACGCGCCAAAGAGCTGACCATGAAGACGATTGAAGAGGCCGCCGCCCTAGCAGCGAAACACAGCAAGGCGGCCAACGCGGCAAGGGTCGAGGTCATCTATACGGATGCCTGTCACGTGCGCAAACCCAAAGGCGCGCCCCCGGGCACGGTCACGGTGAGCGAGTATAAGACGGTGGTCATCAAAAATTAGGGACACTTCCCTATTTTGCATTGACATACTTCAGCAAATAAGCTATTTTCCAATCATGTCAAGAATAGCCAGGGTCTGCGCGATAAACTATCCTCACCATATTACGCAACGCGGTAATAATCAGGAACAGGTCTTTTTTGATATCGAAGACAAAGATTTTTACCTCAAAACCCTCAAGAAATACTGTGCCAGGTATGAGTTGGAGATATGGGCTTATTGTCTCATGCCGAATCACGTTCACATACTCACCGTGCCTAAAAAAGAAACTTCTCTTGCAAGAGGCCTGGGCGGCATCAATCTCGTTTATACGCAATATGTAAATCGCAAATACAACCGCACGGGGCGTCTCTGGCAGAACAGGTTTTATTCAACTCCGATAGACAAAGACGCGTATTTATGGAATGTTACAAGATACATCGAGCGGAACCCCGTGAGGGCAAGGCTTGTCAATCTGCCTGACAAATATAGATGGTCCAGCGCTAAATCTCACGCAACAGGCGTCGTGGACAGCGTTCTTTCACCGTCTGATTGGCTTAAAGATATCGACTTGAAAACCTATAGAGATTTCTTGCTGGCTGGCAATGACGAGGCCGATTCACAAGTAAGGCTTTCAACGTCAACAGGCAGGCCGTTTGGATCCGATATGTTTATTAAGCATCTTGAAAAAATACTCGGAAGAGACTTGATCGCAAAAAAAGTAGGTCGGCCAAGGAATAACGAAAAATAGGGAAGTGTCCCTAATTATTACGGAGGCAGGCCATGCTCGACGGAAGCCAGAAGCTCATGCAGATATTCAACCTCGGCATCGAGATTTCCCAGTACCGCGACGTCGACCTGCTCCTGGAGCGTATCCTCACGCTGGCGCGCCAGTTCGTCAACGCCGAGGCCGGCTCGATATACATAAAAGAGGAGAACTGGCTCAAATTCAGCTACACGCAGAATGACGTCCAGCAAAAGGCCCTGCCCCCGGGCAAAAAGCTCGTCTACTCGACATTCTCCATACCCATCAACCACGAGTCCATCGCCGGGCACGCGGCCTGCGCCGACGAGATGCTCAACATCCCGGACGTCTACGACCTGCCCGCGGACGTGCCCTACACCTTTAACAAGGAGTACGACGAACTCTCGAAGTACACGACCCGCTCGGTGCTGACCTTTCCGCTCAAGACGAGCCGGGGCGGGATGATCGGCGTACTTCAGCTCCTTAACGCAAAGAACGAGAAGAATGAGGTCGTACCGTTCGACCGGGCGGACGAGCCGTTCGTAAAGCACTTCGCATCGAGCGCGGCCATCGCCATAGAGCGCGCGCAGATGACCCGGCAGATGATACTGCGCGTAAACAAGATGGCGGAGCTGCGCGACCCGAAGGAGACCGGGGCGCACGTAAACCGCGTTGCCTCGTACTCGGTCGAGATCTACGAGGCATGGGCAACCACGCGCAACACCCCGCGCGACGAAATCCAGAAGAACAGGGACATCTTGAGGATGGGCGCGATGCTCCACGACGTGGGCAAGGTGGCCATTTCCGACGCGATACTCAAGAAACCGGCGAAACTCGACCCTCAGGAATACGCGATAATGAAGCAGCACACCTATCTCGGTGCGCGGCTCTTTGCGGACGAGTACTCGGAGTTTGACGAGGCCGCCGCAATCATCGCGCTCAACCACCACGAGCGCTGGGACGGGGCCGGATACCCCGGGCACATAAACGTGCAGACGGGCGCGCCGCTTCCAGGATGCGAGGACGAAGAAGGCAGGCCGCTCGGCAAAAAGGGCGAGGAGATACCGCCCTTCGGCAGGGTCGTTGCTATAGCCGACGTCTACGACGCGCTCTGCTCAAGAAGGGCTTATAAGGAGCCGTGGAGCGAGACCGACGTCCTTGAAAACCTCCGCTCAGAGGCGGGCAAGCAGTTCGACCCGGAAATGATAGACGCCTTCTTCTCCTGCATAGACGTGATACGCAACATCGCAAAACGGTACAACAAGCCGTAAACAATACTTCCGGCCTTGGCAGGCTGCTGTGGAGCAAAGTCTGAGACGCAGGAGCGTCTCAAGATGCGTTCCCACGCAGGAGCGTGGGAACGATAATGGTATAACAAGCCGTAAACAAGACTTCTGGATGAAACCGCAGGCCTTAAGGCCTGCGCTGCGGGCCTTTTTATATCCAAACCGCGCAGCTCAGGGCTTCAGCCCTGAGCCTCATGTCGCCTCATACCCTACTATCCCAACCCCCAATATCGCGGCCGTCTCCACGCGCAGGACGCGGCCTCCGAGCGAGACAACGGTAAAACCCCGGGCCTCGGCAAGCCTCACCTCGTCTTCCTCAAAACCACCTTCCGGCCCGCACACGAGCGTAACGGCGCGCACGCCGCCGGAGCGCAGCGGGGCCAGCGCATCCTTAAACGGCGCTCCGCCCGGACCTTCATATAAAAAGAGCTTTAACTGCTTGCCTGCCTCGGCCTCTATCGCGTTTGCGAAAGACGTATACGGCAGCACGCGAGGGATCGACTCTCTGCGGCACTGACGCGCGGCCTTCAGGGCTATATCCTGCCACCTGTGGGATTTGCGCTGGCGGCCGTCGCGCTCCTCAAGGCTTATCGACTTGGCGGACTTGAACGGCCGAAGCGCGTCCACGCCGAGTTCGGTCGTCTTCTCGATGATAAGCTCCATGCGCTCGCGCTCAGGCACAGCCTGCAAAAGGATTATCTCGACTGACGCTCCAATGGCTTCTCCCGTCTGCTCGAATATGAACAGATGCGCGGCCTCGTCGTTGACTTCTATAAGACGGGCGCGGAAATAGGCGCCCGTTGAATCGGCGATTGTCAGCGCCTCGCCGAGGCGCGCCTTCCATTCGCACATGGCCGCAAGCGCGGCCGCCCGGACGATAACGGTCTCACCCAACCGCCCTGAACCGTCTATGATTATCCTGCCGGAAGAGGTCAAATCAAACTCCTTATGGCCGACCCGCATCTTGACGCTTGCCTGTCCGCCCCGTTTATTATACCCTTAACAAAGGATGTGAAAAGCCTTTTGTCATCTCAAACACGCGCGCTCCTTGTGAGACTCTGATTTATCAAATTGAATTGTCATTTCGAGCGAAGCGAGAAATCTCATGCTGCCAATTACGCAGTTACAAGATTTCTCGTCGCAATGGCTCTCCTCGAAATGACAAAAACAAAATTAATCAAAACTCCTATTATTATAACAGAGCAATCAAAGACTGTCCGAAACGCATGGAAAGAACCTCATGAAGAACGATAAGGCAAGACCGATAATGGTGCAGGGCACGTCCTCGCACGTTGGCAAGAGCGTGCTCTGCGCTGCCCTGTGCCGGATATTCAGAGACGCAGGGCTTCGCGTCGCGCCGTTCAAGGCGCAGAACATGGCGCTGAACTCGGCGGTCACAGCCGACGGCGGTGAGATCGGCCGGGCGCAGGCGCATCAGGCCGAAGCCGCGGGCATCGCCCCAACCATTGATATGAACCCGATTCTCTTAAAGCCGACGGCTGACCGCACCTCGCAGGTCATCATACACGGCCGCGTCCACGGCGTCATGTCGGCGGTTGAGTATCATGCCTTCAAGAAAGAGGCTGCCCGATATGTAATCGAGAGCTACGAGCGGCTGGCATCCGCATACGACGTGGTTGTGATAGAGGGCGCGGGCTCGCCTGCCGAAATAAATCTGCGCGAAAACGACCTCGCCAACATGGGCATAGCCGAGATGGCCGACAGCCCGGTCATACTTGCCGGTGATATCGACCGGGGCGGGGTATTCGCCGCGCTCGTCGGCACCATCGAGCTTCTTACGCCTCAGGAAAAAGCGCGGCTTACAGGTTTTATCATCAATAAATTCCGGGGCGATATCGATTTGCTGAAACCAGGACTATCTTTTCTTACGGAGCGCACTAAACTGCCCGTGCTCGGGGTCGTGCCTTATATGAAAGATATCATGCTGCCGGACGAAGACGGCGTCGGGCTTGAGACACGGGCACGCGCACGGACGAAAGCGGACGGGGTGCGCATTGCAATCATAACACTGCCGCGCATATCGAATTTTACCGACTTCGACCCGTTCCGCGCTCAAGACGGCGTGACGCTCACATTCATCGAAGACCCGTCTCAAATCGACGGCACGGACTGCGTAATAATACCCGGCAGTAAAAATACGCTTGAAGACCTTCGCTGGCTTGTTGAAAAAGGGTTTGGGGAAAGGTTGCAAAACTTCCGGCATCAAGGCCAGGGCATGCTCGTGGGCATCTGCGGCGGCTTTCAGATGCTTGGCCGCACGGTGAGCGACCCTCATGGGATGGAATCAGACCTCGGCACGGTGGCCGGGCTTGGGCTGTTGGACGTGGAGACGACACTGAGCGATAGCAAAAAGACCTTTCAGGTTACGGCAGAGGCGGCCATTGCAGGCGAGTCTATAACTGTGGCGGGTTATGAGATACACATGGGCGAGACGAGCGGAGCGGACAGGACGTTCAGTATTATCAACCGCCGGAACAACACGGCCGTGGCCGTGCGCGACGGCGCAACCTCGAAAGACGGAATGGTCTGGGGCACCTACATCCACGGCATCTTTGACAGCGACGAGTTCCGGGGTGCGTTTCTAAATAGGCTCAGGGCGATAAAGGGCCGCGCACCCGGCCCTGAGTGCCGCCCGTTCGCCGCATCAGCAGACGCGGCCATAACGGCATTTGCAAAGACGGTGCGCGAAAACCTTGATATGGAAAAGATTATGGAGATGGTGGGGCGATAGGGGAAGGGCATAGGCGTAGGTTGGGTTAGCGCAGCGTAACCCAACAAGTGTTTTACCATTAAATTCAATTATTGTTGGGTTGATAAGACCAACCCAACCTACGAACTCGTTACCACGCAAATCCGTTCCCAAACAGAGCTTGGGAACTATAAAAAAGAAAAGACGAAGCGGTTATGTCAATTCCTTATCAATGAGGTCCCAATTATTAAGGAATTTTGTTAGGTCAGATAACCTAACATCTTGTAGACTAAACGAGTTGTATTCTCTCCCGGTTTCTTGTTTTCGCTCTTCGAGATCGTTCAGTCTTTTTTTATTGATTGCTCGCAAATCCTTGGCACTTATCAAGTAAAATTTTGGAGAGTTATTGGGAAAGTCTTTTGCATATAAATCTACAAAACACCAAATTTTATTAGTATCATTATCACTTACTGGTTTAGGCAGGAATTGAGCATTTGACATCTTAGCCTTCACCTCGATGGCTAAAGATTTATTATTCTTCTTAACTACGATATCAATCTGTTTTGCCTTACCGAGAGTAATGAAGGCATTATGACCTCTTTTGTATAATTCGGCTAATGTATAAAATTCTCCAGCAAGACTGCTACGGTCTTTATTACTTAGCATACTATAATTACTCTCCTTACGCATTTTTATCGTATACCCACGCTCCGCAAGGGAACGCAACAAGGGACGCTCCGGCGTCCAACAAATCAACACAGCCCATAGGACGGCCTAAGGTACAAAGCCCATCAACATTCCGCTCCGTCTCATCCACAGGCTTTTAACTTCCCCCTTCTTAAAGGGGGACTGAGGGGGATTATCAAACGAGTCTTCTACGAATACCCTTCGCCCATCCGTGCCGTCATGTCCCTTTTCAAATCCCCCCGCCCCGCGCCTTCCGGCGCGAAGCGACCCCCTTTACAAAGGGGGTTTTAACGGCCTCCCCCTCACCCTGCCCTCTCCCGCAAGGGGAGAGGGTTTATTCCTTCTCGTTCCCAAGCTCTGCTTGGTAACGCTATTATCCGGAAGCTAAGCTTCTCATGCAAAACCGTTCCCAGGCAGAACTTGGGAACGAGAGTAAACATCAGCGGCTCGCCAACCTCCCCCTCACCTTAATCCTCTCCCACGAGGGGAGAGGAGATTTCATAAGCGTCCCCACGCTCCTGCGTGGGAACGCAGGGTAGACGCTCCAGCGTCTTTGTCTTTCCCCTCCCCTTATCTAAGGGGCAGGGTCCTCGTTGCGCGCGTAGCGCAATGCAACGGGGAGTGGGGAGGGGTTAGCATTACCCGGTTCAACCGTAACTTTCTTCACCCTCTCGTAGCCGACCGCCGCAAACTCAAATCCCCCCTCGCCCCCCTTTCCTAAAGGGGGGATTACACCTACCCCCCGAACATATAATGCAGGGCCTTCTTTGCCACGACCTCGGACCACCTCACGCTGTCGCTTATGCCGATGCCGTGATAGGCGCTGCCCGTGATAAACAGGCCGGGGTGGCGCTCTACGGCCTCTTCTATGGCCTCGATGCGCTCCTCATGGCCGATTGTATATTGCGGCATGGAGTTCATCCAGCGGAATACACGCGCCAGCACCGGTTCCGCATCTATGCCCATAATCTCTTTCAACTCCTGCCTGACCATCGCTATCATATCGCCGTCGTTCAGCAATACAAGCTCGGCGTTCTTCGCCCCGCCGACGAAGCAGCGCATTAGCACGGAGTCGTCAGGGGCGCGGTAATCGAACTTCACCGACGTCCACGTGGCGGCCATAATCCGCCTGCCCTCGACCTTTGGCACGACAAAGCCGAAGCCGTTGAGCGGGTGTTTTATATCCTTCTTTTTAAAGGCGATGGATACGGTCGCGGTCGATACATAGGGGATGTTCAGGAGGCGCGCGCTCAAATGCAGGTCCATCTTCTCGAGGAGCGCGCCAGCGGCGTAGGCTGGCGCGGCAATGGCAACGGCGTCAGCCGCAAGGGTCGAGCCGTTCTCAAACTGCACTTCATAACCGTTGTCCCTTGGCACGACAGCCGCCACAGCCGCATCAGTCCTGATATGCGTATTCGGGGCATTCAGAAGGCGTTTGCCGAGTTCATCTATCATCGTGGAAAGGCCGTTACGCAACGTCACGAACATGGTCACGCGCTTACGTCCGGCTTCACCCGGTTTGTGCGTCTTTCTGCCCAGCGCCATGCGCTTCAACATCCCGCGGATGAGGCTCCCGTGCTCCTGCTCCATTTGAACGAACTTCGGAAAGGACGCCCTTACGCTCATCGTCTCCGGGTCGCCCGCGTGCACGCCCGCGACGAGCGGCTCGGCGATTTTTTCAAGGGCCTCGGCCCCGAGCCGCCTCCTTACGAACGAGCCAAGCGACTCGTCCGTCTTCTCTTTTCTTGCAGGGATGAAGAACTCCAAGGCCATGCGGATTTTGCCGGGTATGGAGATGAGGGAGGACGTGGCAAGGGGAATGAGCTTCGTCGGCACCATGAGGATGACGCCTTCGGGCAGTTCGTGCAGGCGTCCGCGAGACAGGACAAAGGTCTTTCGGCGCGCCTCGTTCGTCATGAGGAGCTCGGCTTCGAGCCCTATGCGCTTGCAAAGCTCCATTGCCCACGGCTTTTCAGACAAAAAACAATCCGGCCCGCCTTCGATGAGAAAGCCGCCGGTCTTTTCAGTCCTGATATTGCCGCCGATGCGTGCCTTAGCCTCAAGGAGCACGACCTCGCACTCCTGCCCGGGCTTCTGATGCTCCCTGATGCTGTAGGCCAGCGAGAGCCCGGCGATGCCGCCGCCTATGACGACAAGGCGTTTCATCAGAAGAAACGCTTGACCTGCCAGGTGTGCCTGGCCACGATGTCAACGAGGGTCTTTATCATCAGTTCGTTGGTGTTGAGCGAAGCGGAACGCCTGAAGACAAGCCCCTTTGCCTCGGCATAGTTCTTGAAGAGTATGTCGATGTCATAGAGCGTCTCAACGTGGTCGGCGGCAAAGCCCAGCGGCACGACCACGACGCCCTTCTTGCCCGTCTTGACGGCAAGGTCTATGACCTCTTCGGTCGCAGGCCCCATCCATTCGCGCGGCCCGCCGCCCTTGCTCTGATAGCCTATCTTCCAGTCGGCGGGAATCTTCGCCATCAGCTTCTCGGCCGTCTGGTAGATCTGCATCTCATACGGGTCGCCCTCGAGGAGCGTCACGGGCAGGCTGTGTATGGAGAATATGACAAGGACGTCCTTCAAGTCCGCGAAGGTATTCAGCTCGGCCTGCATGTTCGAGGTTACGGCCTTGAGGAAGGACGGGTGCTGGTGCCACTCGCGGGCGAATTCGACCCTGAGCGTGCCTCCGAGTTCCTCCTCAACGGTCTCGACGTCGATATGATATCCGCTGGCGGTGGCGATGGTATTAAAAGGCGTCATAATGACGCCGATGGCGCGCTCGATGCCGTCGGCCTTCATCTGAGTCAGGGTATCTTTTATGAACGGATGCCAGTAGCGCATCCCGACGTACCAGGGATATTCAAAACCCTGGGCGCGCAGCGCCGCGTCAACGGCCTTTGCCTGCGCCCGCGTAATATCCAACAGCGGCGAGTGGCCGCCGATGAGGGTATAGCGTTCCCGAATCTTTGCGACCATCTCCGGTGTGACGGGCCTGCCCTTGAGCACGTTCTTTATGAACGGCTCGCAGTTTTCAACGGAGTCAGCCCCGCCGAAGGCGAGGTATAATACGGCGGTCTTTTGAGTAGCGGTTGACATGGCTTTATCCTTATCTTTTTATGATGTGGCGGCGGGGGTTTCCTCCTGCCGCCTGTGCGCCCGACGCAATCAGGATGAGACTCCTGACGGCACGTAAACAAACCGATGGGCAACGCTCCGCTCAACCCATCCTACACGCTGAACTCGTGCACCGCGTCGACCACCGCCCTGACGTTATCAACCGGCGTGCCGAGGATGATGCCGTGGCCGAGGTTGAATATGTGCCCTGGCCTGCCCTCGGCCCTGTCGATGATATCCTTTACGCGCCGCTTTATCTCGGCCCTGGTGCTGAAGAGGACGACCGGGTCGAGGTTGCCCTGTATGGCGTGGTTGTAGCCGATGACCTTCCATGCCTCGTCGAGCCTGACCTTCCAATCGACGCCTATGACGTCGCCGCCGCCCTGCTTGACAAGGTGCAGATAGGTGCCGGTGTTGGTGCCGAAGTTGATGAGCGGCACGGTCTTTTTTACGCCGTTGACGACCTTTTTGGTGTACGGCAAGGCGAATTTTTCAAAATCGTCAGGCCCAAGGCACCCGACCCACGAGTCGAATAACTGAATGACCTGCGCGCCCGCGTCTATCTGGGCGTTCAGGTACGCGATAACGACGTCGGAGATCTTGTCCATGAGCAGGTGCCACGAGTCCGGGTCTTTGTACATGATGGACTTGGCCTCGACATAGTTGCGCGAGCCGCCGCCCTCTATGATATAGCTTGCAAGCGTAAACGGCGCGCCGGAAAACCCGATGAGCGGCACCTTGTTGTTAAGCTCGGCCTTGACCATCTTGATTGCCTCAAGCAGGTACGGGACGTCCCGCTGCGGGTCAAAGGCGCGCACGGCGTCGATATCCGCGCGGGTCCTTATCGGATTTTTTATGACCGGCCCCTCGTTCTTGGCGAACTCGAGCTCTATGCCCATGCCGGGAAGGGGCAGGAGTATGTCCGCGAAGATGATGGCCGCGTCTATCTCAAAGGCCCGTACCGGCTGAAGCGTCACCTCGCAGGCGAGCTCCGGTGTGCGGCACATCTCAAGGAACGAATGCTTCTCCCTGATGGCCATGTACTCCTTCATATAACGTCCGGCCTGGCGCATGAGCCACACGGGGGTATGCTGGGCAGCCTGTCTCCTGCAAGCCTTTAAAAACGAGTCGTTAAGCATGAGGTTCTCCTTTATTTACCGCGGCCTGCGGCATGATGCGCCGCATAGCGGCGGGCTTACGTCATTGGCGAGGTCAGCCCGCACCCGTCTGACGGCAAGTATTGCAGTTTACTAAAAACCGCGCCATTTTTCAAGGTATTTCAGGGGTTGCCTTCCGCCTGCCGGAAAAACCGGACATTGGCATTGTGAAACCAACGCCAATCGGTTAAACGGCAGCCATCGTATCCTGCCGGTTCCATGCTATAATAATCCGTTGGACGATATTGCTTGCGCCCGGCCCGGCTTTCTGCAATACTTTTTAAAGAGGAAGGAAAGAGCAAACCACAAGATGAAGGATATCAAAAAGATACTGATTGTCGCAATCTTATCGGCCTTATCCGGCGTATTTGCAGTTGCCGCTGCATACGGACTCGGCATCGCGCAAAAGGCCGCGCCCAGCATTATTGAGGATACGGCCTCGAACGTCATCATAGACGACTTTTCAGGGGCGCTCGGTACGGACGGCCTGCCGCAGGGATGGCGCTCGTACAGACTGCCGCGAAAGAAGGCCTTGACCGGTTACTCCGTCCAGAGGGACGGGGATAACTGGTTTCTGAAGGCGTCAAGCAGTGAGGCGGCCTCGGCCATATACAAGGAACTCCATATCGACATCGTTCACACGCCCATCCTCAGATGGCGCTGGAAGATAGACCATACGCTGAAAAAAGGGGACGAGACCAGGCGCGACGGCGACGACTACGCCGGGCGCATATACGTGACCTTCGAGTACCAGCCGGAAAAGACCACCTTCTACGACAAGATAAAACGCGCGGTCGCTGAAAAGGTCTTCGGCGTGACGCTTCCGGGCAAGACCGTCAACTACATCTGGGCCAACAAACTCGTCAAAGACAGCGCCGTCTTCAACCCGTATACGGACAATATCATCATGGTGGCCGTGGAGAGCGGAGACCGCATGTCGGGTCAATGGATAAGCGAGGAGCGCGACGTGCTCGCCGACTACCGCAGGTTCTTTCACGACGAGCCTCCGAAGGCCACCGGCATCGTGATTATGGATTATGACGGATACGGATAACACGCATGAAGCGACCGCGGGCTATTACGACGAGATATCGTTCAGCGCGCATTAGGAACGGTTATCGGTTAAGAAATATGTTTACCGATAACCGATAACGGATAACCATAAGGGGGCCGTTATGGAACAGATAAGGCCTGAGATATCAGCCTCTCAGAAGAAGATAATCCACGGGGTCTACGTCATCAGCACGCGCCTCGGGAACAAGGTCAATGCCATGACCGCGGCATGGGTGGCGCGCGCATCGTTCTCGCCGCCGCTCATCACCGTCTCCATCGGCAAGACGCGCCACTCGCACAATATGATTAAAGAGTCCGGCGTCTTCGCAGTAAACGTCCTCGGCAACGACAATATAGAGACCGGCAAACGTTTCGGTCTCAAGAGCGGCGCAAAGACCGACAAGTTCGCGGGCCTCGAATACGACACAAAGGCGACCGGCTCGCCCATCCTGCGCGACTGCCTTGCGTGGATGGACTGCAAGGTCACGGCCTTCCACGACGCGGGCGACCATACTCTCTTCATAGGAGAGGTGCTCGACGCGGGCGTACTGCGCCACGACGCGCCAACGCTCATCTATGACAGGGACAAGTTCTTCAAATAAGCCGAGATAATGCTTGTAAACGACGATATCGTGATGCTATTATTTAGACCGTCTTAAAATGGAGGCCTATATGCGCGACAAGGTGACAATCTTCGGCAAGGACACCTGACCGTACACAACGGCGGCCCGTGAGGAATACGCCAAAAAGGGTTACGAAGTAGACTACGTCAACGTCAAGGCGTCCGCGACCAACCTTGAGCGGATGCTCAAGATAAGCGGCGGGAGCCGGAACGTGCCCGTCATATTCGAGAACGGCATGGTCGTCGTTGGGCACGGCGGCACGTGAGGGGTTTAAGAGATCGGCAGTCTGCCGGTCAACAAAACGAGATACGTCGTCAGGGCTGAAGCCCTGAGCTACGACGATCAGAAAACATTAATCGCACGTACATACGTAACAGGAGCATCTTGAAGAATTCATACCGCCCCGGCACACGGCCTTGCAGTATAAGCTGGGGCAAGGCCGTTATAATGGCCGCCCTTTTTACGATAATAGTTCTCGGCACGGCCTCGTGTTCCGCGCCCATGCAGCAGGTAGTCCTCAATACGCGCGAGCCGTTTCACGCGGCCGGGTTCAGCCTGAAAAAGGGCGACACCGTGGCCCTTCTCGCCGCGACGAACGACGACAACGGGCACGAGTACAGAAAGCTCCTCGGCGACTTCGTTGACGACGCGCTTCGCCACGAGCGCCCCGACATAAATATCGTGCCGTACTGGGAGACCCTGAGCGTCATCAACCGCGAGGGCTATACCGCCGAGTACGCGTCCATGCTCAAGGACTACGCCTCGACAGGCATACTCGACCGCAAGTTCCTCAACAAGCTCGCGCTCTCGCTCAGGGCGACGTATTTCGCGCAGCCGAGGATACTCGACTTCACGCAGAAACAGACGATACGCTTCAACCCGTTCGGCCTGACACTCTTTCAGACGTACGAGACGCAGATAAAGATATACCTTGAGATATGGAACGCCGAGACCGGCGCGATTGCATGGATAGGGGTGGCCGAGGCCAACCTCGCAAGCGACCAGTTCATGGCGCGCCCGGTCTCGTTTGAAGAAGCCGCAAAGGTAACGACAGCAAGCCTTATGAAAAAAATGCCGCCACAAGGAGAGTAATCGAGACATGGAAAGGACGCTTTCGATAGTAAAACCGGACGGGGTAAAAAAGAACGTCATCGGCCAGGTGATAGCGCGGTTCGAGAAGAACGGACTGCGCGTCGTCGGCCTCAAGCTCGCCACGCTTACGAAGGCGCAGGCCGAGGGCTTCTATGCGGTGCACCGCGCGCGCCCGTTCTTCGCAAGTCTGACGGAGTTCATGACCTCCGGCCCGGTCGTGCTTATGGCGCTCGAAGGAGAAGGCGCGATAAAGAAGGTGCGCGACCTCATGGGCGCGACCGACCCGAAAAAGGCCGAGGTGGGCACGATACGCGCCGACTTCGCCGACTCGATAGAGGCGAACATCGTGCACGGCTCGGACGCGCCGGAGACTGCCGCCTTCGAGGTCGGCTACTACTTCAACGCGCTTGAGCTTATCTAACAGGCTGCTGAAAAACGCCCATCTGCGGCGTTGTCCTCGTCGCTCCTCACTGCGGCGCACAACAAAGTGCGTCTCATTCGTCGCTCCTCGACGCCTCGCATCTGGCTGGGTTCACATTGCGTCTTTATTATTGCAATGGGAAGATTTGAGCAGCCTGAACAAATTTTGAGTTTTTAGCAAACTGCTAAAAAAGCCTGGCGCCGTTTGTTCACGGACGGCGCCGTACCAAGGACAGTATGCCAATGCACTCACCTTCTCAGATAAAGGCCCATTACAACTTCACAAACGCGGACGCGGCCAATCTCAAGCGCCTGGCCCCCATAATGGAGCGGCACAGGGACGAGTTCGTCATTGAGTTCTACGATTACGTCAAGCACTTCGAAGAGGCTAACAAGTTCCTCAAGGACGACGCGACCATCAAGAGGCATCAGGACGCGCTCAAGATATGGTTCATGGACCTCTTCAACGGCGAGTACGGCGACGCGTATTACAAAGGGCTTGAAAAGGTCGGTCTGGCCCACGTCAAGATAAACCTTCATGCGCACTACGTCAACGCGGCCTTCCACTTCGTCAAAGCCTTCGCTCAGGGGATCATCCGCAGGGAGATCGGCGACAGAGAGGACGGCGTCGCGCTCGGCCGCTCGGTCGAGAAGATACTCGACATCAACCTCGACGTCTTCACGTCCTCGTACATAGAGGAGGAGAAGAAGGTCTTCGTCTCGCTGAAGGTGGAGTCCTACCTCATACAGATGGCCAACCGTTTCTCGCACGGCCTTAACATCATACTCGTCATGGGCCTTGTCATCCTCGGCATCCTCGGCATCGGCCTTTTCGTCTACGACCTCCTGCACATACTCGACGGCGAGATAGAAAAAGGCCTGCTCTCCACGCTCGGCAGCCTCCTCATGCTGTGGGTGGTCATCGAGTTGATGGACACAGAGATAAAACACCTCAAGGGCGGCAAGTTCGCGGTCAAGGTCTTCGTAAGCGTCGCGCTCGTTGCCATGATAAGAAAGATACTGATTGCAAGCCTTAAATCCGGCGCGGTCGAGGCCCAGCTCTCTCTCATCGCGGCCGTGGCCGTTCTCGGTTTCATATACTGGCTCATATCAAAGACGGAGTCAGCGCATTAGCCCCTGCCTATCCACCCTTAAACCGCATAGCGCGCCTATCCAATATAAATTGAAAAACCTGAGAGACATGACATACGCGGAGATGCTGATCGATATCGCCGCGCTCTGCGAGAAGCCGTACAGGGCAAAGCAGCTCTTCGCGTGGGTCTACAAACGCGGCGTCGAGGGGTTCGACGCCATGACGGATATCTCCATCGCCTTCCGCGAGAGGCTCAAGGACCTCTATTGCATAAAAGGGCTGAAGGTCCTCGACGTCAGGACCTCTATTGACGGCACGCGTAAGTTCCTCAGCGAGCTCGACGACTCCAACCGCATCGAATCGGTCATCATCGCGGAAGGCTCGCGCCTTACGCTGTGCGTATCGACGCAGGCCGGGTGCGCCCTGGGCTGCCGCTTCTGCATGACCGGGGCGGGCGGCTTCATGCGTAACCTCACGCTCGGCGAGCTGACCGGACAGGTCTTCAGCGCAAAGGCCATGCTCGAACCGGACGAACGGCTGACCAACGTCGTGCTTATGGGCATGGGCGAGCCGCTCGCAAACTACGATAACGTCGTCAAGTTTACCGGGATACTTATTGACGGCCAGGGGTTCGGCCTTTCTCACAACAAGGTCACGGTCTCGACGGCCGGGCTCGTGCCGGCCATGGAGCGGTTCATGGAAGAGTCTAACTGCAGCCTCGCGGTCTCCCTGAACGCCACGACGGACGAGGTGCGCGACCGTCTCATGCCGATAAACAGAAAATACCCGATAGACGAGGTCATAACCGCGCTCAGGGCGTTTAAAGGGGCGGGCAAACGGCACGTCACCATCGAATACGTCGTTCTCAGGGATGTAAACGACAGCGCAGACGACGCCCACAGGCTTGCGCAACTTCTGCGCGGGGTGCCGTGCAAAATAAACCTGATACCGTTCAACGAATTCCCGGGCGCGGCCTTCAAAAGCCCGGACAACCAGCGGGTGAACGCCATGAGCAAGCTCCTGCAAGACCACGGTTACACGGTCATCGTCCGCGCAAGCAAGGGCCAGGAAATTCAAGCGGCCTGCGGCCAACTGCGCGGCTGGCGCGACGAGGCAAAGGCCTGAAGGCAGCCTGTCAACCCCGCTGATACGAAGACTCCCCTTCCGGCAGCCGGCTCCCGGTCTAATTCATCCTTAAACACACAAGTCAAAGGCCGGCTATAACAGCCGAATGTAAAGAGGCCGCGCGGAACCCCGCGCGGCCTCTTTACCGGTCTTTTTCGACCGCCTTGATGCTATTGCCGCTTATATATAAATATCTCCGTCTCGCGCGGCCCGGCGCCTGTCGAGATAATCAAACCCGCCGGCCTGAAAACCGGAGACAATCACCCTATCCGCCCCTTGCTTGAATGCCGCATAAAAACAGCCATTACCCCATAATACAGCAGCCTGTCAGAACATGACGAGGTTTACCATCTCAAGAAGCTGCCTGCCTGTAAACGGCTGGCTTATCCAGCCGGTGACGCCTACCTCTTTCCACTCGGCCTGCCGCCTGAGCACGGCCTCGTCCGCAAGGGTCAGTATCGGAACGAACCTGAACTCCGGCCTCTTCCTGACGGCCGCGACAAACTCCGCGCCGTTGGACCTTATGAGGTCGAGACCGTTAAGTATGAGGGCCGGGCGCAACCCCGCATCCAGTTTTTCCATGGCCCCCTGCATATCCTCCGCCTCTAATATCTCGTAATCCTCAAGCTGCAGGGTAAAACCGGCCATAAGCCTTACCGTACGGTCAGGAGCGACAATGAGTATCTTCTTTGTCATCATATACACCCTATGATTGGCCCTTCCTATTCCTATAGTAGCGCCGCAATATCTCGTTAGATAATCCAACAAAGGCGCTAACTCAACCGTCTAATATATTATCGCCATATCCGTAAAAACACTCAATCCTCAAAAGGGATGATTTCCGGTCAACCAAAGGGATGAGCGGGCGAATGCGGCATCAGACGGCCAAAATCGACGCAATGGGCGGGAATGTGCGCCAACCCGCATTGACCGCATGGATAAAGTGGTCTGCCTTATGAATGGAGGATTGGTTGACCATTGGATTGCGATAGGCTCACTTCAGAGCAGATACGGCAAAAACCGTGTATAATATAGTAATGAGTATCCGGGTTAGACTCCCGACTATGTCCAACGGCTCAAAGGCCGGGTAAGCAAGACGACGGAAGACGACATGATGAAGACCAAGTCATACAAGGAACTGATGATTGCGGCCCTGGCCGTCGCCGCCTTTACCATGGTCTGCCTCGGCAGGAACGAGACCCCTGCCGCTGCGACGACGCAGGGCTCTATCAAGGTCTATTCATACGAGAAGGGGGGATATGTCATGAGCGAGGCGGTAGTCAAGACTGCTGAGGAATGGAGAAAACTGCTGACCCCTGAACAATTCCATATCCTGCGGGAGATGGGGACGGAGAGGGCCGGCTCCGGCATATATGACAAACACCATGAACGCGGCGTCTACCGCTGCGCGGCGTGCGGGCTTGACCTCTTCCTTTCAAAGGACAAATACGAATCCGGCACCGGATGGCCGAGTTTCACCGCGCCGATTGCGCCGGAGAATATCGGCACGGCCGAGGACAACACCCTCTTTACGCGCCGCACCGAGGTCCACTGCCGCAGGTGCGGGGGACACATAGGCCATGTCTTCGACGACGGCCCGAAGCCGACCGGGCTGCGTTACTGCATGAACTCGGCGGCCCTGAAGTTCGCAGCCGCCAGGTGAGCGGAAGGAGGAGAGCCGCATGAGGTCAGGCGTGACAGCGTTTCTCTTTCTGGCCGTGATAACCTTATTTGCCGCGCAAACCCCGGCCGCCAACGATATTGCGCCGGGACGCAAGGGTGGTGCCGTTATGCAAACCGAAATCGCGACCTTTGCAGGAGGCTGTTTCTGGTGCATGGAGCGCCCTTTCGATGAATTGCAAGGGGTGATCTCCGTAACATCGGGCTATACCGGCGGTCAAACGAAAAATCCGACTTATGAAGAGGTCTCGGCCGGAGGCACCGGCCATGCAGAGGCCGTGCAGGTCGTCTATGACCCGTCAAAGGTCGGCTACGCAAAGCTCCTCGACGTCTTCTGGCACAATATCGACCCGACCGTCTCGAACCGTCAGTTCTGCGACGTGGGGCGCCAGTACCGCTCGGCCATCTTCTATCACGGTGACGAGCAGCGCCGTCTGGCAGAGCAATCGAAAGAGGCAATGGAGAAGGGCAAACCGTTTCAGGGCGCAATCGTAACTGAGATAACGCAGGCAGGCGAGTTCTATCCGGCAGAAGAGTACCATCAACATTACTACAGGAAAAACCCTGTCCGTTACCTTTATTACCGGACCGGCTGCGGCCGCGACCAGCGGCTTAAAGAGCTCTGGGGCGCCAAAGCCGGTCACTGACCGTCATAGGTATATTTGACTTTTACATCCAAAAGCCATTCGAGATGATGGCGCCCGATAACACACATACGGACCCCGAAATAAAAAAGGGGGATACGGCAGCCCCGTAACCCCCTGACTTTCACTTAGACACCAACGGCCTGACCGTTGGTGTCTCTTTTTTTTACTTTCTTTTTTCATGAAAAACAAGTAACTGGCGTCCCCACCGGGATATGAGGCCTGCGGCCTCACTGGCAGGGAACAAAACTATCTTCAATAAGCCTGCCTCGCCTTCGGCTGCGGCAGGCCTCCAGCCGAACCCGGGTTACCGCCGTGAAAGTCTAAAAGGCATGAAAACCATAACGCCTTGATTTATGGCTCGGTTTCCCGTTTTGCCTTTGAAATTGCGGCGTTAGGTGCGTTACAGGGTTTATGTCCGCTTCGGGATTTTATGTCCGTTTTGAGCGTTTAGTGCACAATTACAGCACAGCAAGGTGGAGTGAACCCCGCATTGAGGCAGTTTTGAATTAACGCGCCTGTTTTATTTACTGGCGTGTCTTCGAAAAAAGGATGCTGCCTTAGCCTTGTCCGTCTTACCTTCGGCAACAGAGCGCACCATGCCTTCGAAACTGTCCTCCGAGGCATGAAGTTCAATCCCGTTCATCATGAGGAATACGACGGCCGCTACAGCCCCGGTCCGCTTGTTGCCGTCCACGAACGGATGATTGCGTATGATGTGGAAGAGATATGCCGCGGCCATCTCGTAGACATCGGAATGGAGGTAGTCCGCGGAGTATCCTGCCGCAGGCATCGCCACGGCGGATTGCAATAACTCGATAACCCGGATACCAGGCCTTCCGCCATAACGCTCGATCTGGTCGCGGTGTATTTCAACGACCTCATTAAGGGCAAGGAAAACGGGTTCCATCAATTGGCAAGCCGCTTAAGCGCTCTACCATACTTCCGGTTGGCCTTCTCAAGGGCTTCTTCAAATTCCTTGCGGCGCTTCTTGTCCCTTACGGGAGAAATCATAAGCACCTTGCCGTCGGTAGAGATGTTAAGCGGGGTCTTGTCGTCGATCTCAAGAAGTTCGAGCACGCCCTTGTCTATGACAAGCGCCATGCTGTTGCCGTGCTTGGTAAGTTTCTTTATCAAGTCAATCCCCCCCTTATTGGTATTACTATGTAGATACATTGTAGCACCAAAACAGACTGGCGTCAATAATTCATATTACCCGGTTGCCGTCGAATAAGCCTCTTTCACCTTGTCTTTTCTCTCAAATTTCACCATGCTCCTTATGAATGGCTCCTTTCTTGGGGATCGTTGTTTTTCTCCCAAGTAAAACATCACCGCATTGTGAGTTTTTCAAGCAGGCTGTTAAGGCATTTTTTTAAGGTAATCTATCACGCTGTCGAGGTCTTCATCGGACATCTGCCATCTCGGCATCATGGCGCTAAGCTCATTGCCTGCCGGGTCTATTCCTGCA
>JACRNO010000027.1 GCA_016234855.1 Deltaproteobacteria bacterium
GACCTTGCTCTTTGTGCGCTCGTATTCTCTGAGTATCGGAAGCCAACGCTTTACAATAACCTGATACGAATACTGCATGAATACCTCCTTTGGCTTGCTTCATTCTACCAAAAGAGTTACCTAATTACTGAGCATGTACAGCTGTCCCTATTTTGTTTCTATTTTGTTTCTATTTTGTTCTCCTATTTTGTCCCTATTTTGTCCTCAACGTCGGCTCGGCGATAATTGGGCATATCAATACGCTCTATCAGACTTGACGGCGGGTGTGACCCGCCCTTGTATGAATATTCGACATTCCACAGGTTCGTGCGCGAAGGCATATACCCCGTGAATTGGGGCGAATCAGAGGTTGATATTCCGGCAAACATCGGTGGCGAGTGAGAGGAAGAAGGTGGGCGCAGCCCACCCTACGGGACTATTCCGACATAACGGCGCGAATTATTTTCCATATCTCTTCCGAGTTGACCGCGAGGTCGACTCGGATAAAGCTCTCTCCCATACCCTTCGATGTCGACTGGACCCGGAAATTGCTTGCCTCGTAAATCTTCTCCTTTTTGCCCTCTTTTGCCGCTTCTAAAAGTCCGATCCGCTCGATCTTTTCGAGCTTCGCCCATTTGCTTTCGCTTAATAACGAAACGGCGTTCCGATTGATGGAGCGAGGGCTGAAGACGATGTTTTTCGGGCTGACCTTCACGGGGTCCTTGATACCGTCTACAAGCATTTCTATACACTCGACCTCGTCGTGTATGAAGCGGAGCTGAGCTGAGCCGATCTGTTCGCGGAACTCCTTCGCGGCCGAGCTTGTCTTGACCTCCAGTTCCATAAGAAAGCTCCAGTAAGCGGAATCCCCCTTCCCGGAGCTTGAGACCATGGCGCCATCGATGAACTCCACCCGCGTGCCGTCCTTTTTTATAATATAGATCTTTTCGGCTTTTTCCAGGGTTTCGAATTTCAGCCCTTTGACCCTCTCGTCCCTCGCATTTACCAGGTGCAGATTCTTTCTCGGGTTTGCACCCAGTTCGTTCAACTCCTTCACCTGACCGAGAGCAACTTTCCGGAAATCCTCCCACAACGGCTGGAAATTTTTCACGTACATATGGAACAGAGCGCCGGAGAACCTGCTCTGGTAGCCTTTGATGCGCTTACCGGCAAGAAATGCCCTAAGTGTGCGCGGCGCTATTTCCATCTCCTCAAATGTTTTTACAAAGAATTCGGCAAGCTCTCTGTTGCCTTTTAGTCCGAAATCCGATGGCCGAAGCGAGCTTTTACTTTCACTGATTCTCTCGACGAAGGTCGATATGAGGTCTTCTCTTTCAGCCGCCGTAAGTCCTGATCCCCTCGCAAGCATGAAAATCCGGCGGAGCAGGCCGGTTTTGACCTCCGGTTTCCGGAGCTGGTTGGCGGCCATTTTACTCCCACCCCTGCCGTTACCGGAAAGGGCGGCCTGGATCGACTTTTGTTTAGCCGAAGCGCGTTTAGTTTTCTTTTTCCCCATCGTCAAGCAATGTTTCCATGTCGAAATAATAGCCGCGCATCAAGGTCAGTTTCTTCAAGGAGGCCCATCTCGCGCCGCCTGCAGTCAGAACAAGCTCCATCAAGGCCTGTTGCTCGATGTTGTCGAGCATCTCGCTCCTGATTTGGAATAGCTCTCCGATGCGGGCCAGATGTTCCAGCGCAAAGGCGTCGGCGCCGGTTAATTCCAGTCTCAGGGCATGGTCCAGTTGCGCCAGGTTGCCTATTATCGAATGAACGGAGTACGCAAGCACCGCCAGATCGGCTATTGTGGCCACGCCCATCAGGACCGGAGCGAATTCCGCCGTGGGAGGGGTCGCCAGCGAAGCCAGCGAAAGGGCGGCGCTCATGCGGCCGAGATTTCCCCAAAACTTCTCCGACGCCTTTTCGTCTTCCCGTTTTGCTTCAATGCCGTCGATCAGCGCGCAAAGATATTGCGCATAGACGACGGACTCGAAACTGTCTCTGGCGATCACGCCTTTTTCGACGAGCCGGTGCAAAGTCTCCTCATGCGCCAGAGAAAGCCGGCCCGGGTCGTCTGGCGCGCCGTCGATGACCGCGTCAACGACGTATTTTTCGATTCCGACCCGGCGTTTGACGGCGTCCCAGGCGACCGGCTTTCCAATGGGCGCGGCGGGGAGCATGGCCGCAACGCGGCTATGCTCAGGGTCTATGCCCCTGCCCATCTCGTCGAGCCTCCCGTAAAGTTCCCAGAGGGCTTCTCCAATCTTCTGCTCCATTTTCTCCCGGGTGAAACCGATCCTCAAGCCGTCGAGCGCAATCAAGCCGAGCGGGCACTTAATGCCGATAACCTCCCGGATGCTCCTTAAGAACTCTTCCGATCGATAAGCCAGTTGCTGTAACTCCAGTTCGCTACCGGTCAAACCGGCGATCTCTTCGTCCTGATACTCATGATAACGCGGAGTTTGTTTTGCCCTAAGGAGGGCGTCACGGACATCGGAGAGGGATTTCAGAGCATCTTCGTAGGCGAATTTTTGTCTTACTGCCTCGGAAAGAGTCTCGAATAGAGAGTCGGACAGTTCCCGGTTCTTGAATCTGTAAGAGTAACTGACGACCTTTACCGTTTTACCCTCGCTGAACGGGACGAGCTCTTCCTTCTCCTTCCTTTCCCTTTCGATCCGGAATTCCGCCGTCCATGCCGTTGAGATCAGATTGGCCGACCGGCTCAGATTGGCCGTAATGGCCGTAGCCGCTTTACGCTCGATCTCGACCAACGCCTCGCGGATAAGCAAGGCGAGCAGATCGCGCGTGAAGCGGAAGAACGTCTGAACGGCGACCCAATGGGTCCCGGGGTTTGCGGGGACGCCACCCGAAGGCGCATCCAGCCCGGCAGGTTGCGGGACCAGCTTATCCAGGGCTTCTTCTATCCGCAAAATGCCGTTCCACCCCTCGAAGACGTAGATTTCCAGCAGATACTCATAGAGGCTGAAGTCAAAGACGACCTCATCCTCGTCCTCGCCGTCATTAAAGACAACGGAAATTTTACGATAATCGGATAGTTCGACGGGCGCGAACGGCGTACGCGTGCCGTTGCGCGCTTTTTTCAACTCCTTTTCATACTCGGCGAAACACGCGCGGTAGGCGGATTGAAGGCGCTCCGCCAGATCCGCTTCCGGTTCGCGGACAGAGGGGTTCTCGTCAAAGCGCTCCGGCCTGTCCGGGACCGGATGGATGACGATGCTCAGATCGGAGCCGGTGGTCATGGAGTCGGCGGGTCCGGGAATTGAGGCAGTGTCACGCCGCTGTCCTCCAGATAAACCAGAGAGGTTGGAAGGATGAACGTCCAGGGTTCCCCTTCCGGGACGGCGTTGTATCTGTCGTCCTGACTTTTGCGCAACTCTTCATACAGGGGTATATATAGCGGATCGCCGATGACCGGGGCAGTTCCGCCGTTCCACGGCTCGCGCGTCGCAAGGAAGTGAAGGACGGCGTCTTCGTAGGCGGGCGTGACGGCCAGCACCACCTTCACCGAGCCCGCCTGGAGAAATGCCGTCATGTTCGGGTCGGCTTCGTCGGAACGGTTCATGAGTTCGATCCACTTCGGCATCGCGCTCCAGAAATACGGGTGGAAGATATAAGCCAGCTGCGGCCATTCAAACGCCTGTTCCAGGAACTGGATGAAACCGCTCTTCCATTTCGCCTGTTCAAGGACGATGGACGGATACTCGACCGTCTCCGACCTCGTCTCGAACGAACAGATCGCGGTGTTTACGGCGTCGCCCTCCCTGACGTTGAATTTTCGGAAGGTGAAATCCACGGGACGCCCCTGGACGGTATCGACCTCGGAGAGGAGATCGTCCGAACCGTCGGCGTCGAATTCCCTGGTAAGCATGGAGAGGCAGTGCTTCTTCAATTCCGTGAGGATTATCCGGCGGTTGAACGCCTCCGATTGCCCCTGCAATAGATCGTTTATAGCCCTGGCCTTCAGCTCGGCAATCCGATTGCGGTATTCGGAGAGGCTGCTTTTGTAAGAGGTGCGTGCTTCTTGGTTCTCCCTGTCTACCTTTTGTTGTTCGACGCCCTTCACTTTGTTAAAGACCTTCGTCTGCCAATCGAGAAGGGCCTGCGCGCTGATTGAAATGGTGCCGCGCACGCTCAGGTACTGATGATTTAGATCCATAGAACCTATCGTCAGCGCGACATCATCATCCAATATTAGCTCCGGAGTAACGGTGAATACGGGGCCGGGATTCCAAACCCAGTGATTGTTTATAGATTCATTTTTGATGCGCGCCAGTGTTTGCCCATTAACGGATACCTCGAAGGTGTTTTCCTCCCAGGCATCTTTCTCCCCGTCCCCCCAAAAATCCAGGTAACCTGTGACTGTCAGATTAGTAAGCCTGTAACCCTTCGCATTTATTTTGCAGTTATATGTCTTTGCGAACCAGGTGCTGCCGCCGATATCTTTTTCCTTGAACAGATTATCTCCGGTCGTCGGGTTCAGAAATTCAACCTTCCTCGTAACTAACGGGAAAACGAACTCCGATAGATCGTATTTCTGCCGAAGGTTCTGAAATTTTGGTTCCAGTATGTCAGTCGGGGTGAAATCGAGGGAAGCAGACTTTTCCACAGGCGGTTGGGGCGGCTGCGGACAATTCAATGCCGACTCATAGGAGCGAAGGCGCGATTCCACGAAAAAAGCCGCGGGTTCCGGGATCATGAACTCGAACATCATCCGCTTCCCGTAATTGAACAGTTGCGCCTTGTATTTCTTGTCCACCCAGCGATATACCCCCGAAACGTGCCCCGTCCCCCTGGTATTGTCAAAACCGTGCTTGTTGGTCTCTTCGGTCTCGAAATACTTCGACATGGAACGTTTCTCGGAGACGCTCTTTTCGGCCTGCTCTATCGCCTTCGTGACCGTCTCTCTCCAGAACATGTCGGATATCTTGCCTTGGTCGGCGGTGTCGCGCCTGTACCCGAAGCTCCCCGAAGCGGACGCGGTGATAACGGGGTTCCCCTTGTAAGTGAGACTGGCGTTCGCGCCGACGTTGAGTTCGGTCTTAACGACATTGTCGATCTCCTTTTTCAGCTCGAAACGGTCGGTCGTCTGAGTGTCCTTCTGCGTCGATTCCTTGCTGTCGCTCGAAAAAGAATATGATTCCTCTGTCTTTTCAAGCTGCCGATGCATCCGGTCTTTTATCTCCCCTTTAAGCACGTTCTCGATGTGGGAGATCTCGCCCGGCAGATAGGCGGACAGCCATTGTTTCACGACCTTGAGGTCTCCGATGCCTATCGGTTTTATGTCGTTGAACCGGCTTTTATACCATTCCAAGCGCGCAAAGATAGGGTGGATTACCGGGGTGGCCGTAAAGTAAGCTTCGAAACCGGCTTTGGTCTTGATAAGCGGCAATGTAGCGAGCGCGCCCGAGCCGTTCCAGCCGTGCAACTCCGGGAAAATCGCCTCAAGCGTCGTTTTCAAAGCCGCGTCCGAGGCGGAAAGATGCCCGGCCTTCGCCGCCGCTATCAGGTCGTCCACCGCAAGCGCCTCGATAACGTGCAACGCCCGCAGCCCTTCGATCACGTATTCGAGGTTCGCCGGAGCAAACCTGCGCAAGACATACAGGAGGTAAAGCGTATCGAAGAGCTTTCGCTTCGTAGAGATGAACTCCTCCGAGTGGAAGCCTTCATAGAAGACGACGTTGCGCAGGTTTTTCCCGCCGAAGACCGACTCCAATTTTTTCACCAGCTGCGACAGGTTGAAATTCCCTTTCGCCTTCCCCATCGCTTCGAGCGAGCATAGAAGCTCGCGCTGCATCTTGAGCCCGTCGATATGCTCCAGATGCTCCGGTAAAAAATAGAACGCTCCTTCGAAGTTGATGTGCGCGCGCCTTTCCAACTCCGTTATCGAAAGCGGATTTATTCCCTTCCCGGGCGGTTCGGAGGGGGAAACAGGCTTGTACGGCTTTAGCAAATGGAGCAAAGAGGCCAGGAGCCTGGAATTATTAGATCTCCTCTCCGCTCTGTTGGTAATCTCGTTTTTTTCGCAAAACACATGGTTGTAGACGATCTTGCCCACGGTCGACAGGCTCTTTTCCGAGTGGATATCTGCGTCGACCCGTTCAGGTCTGCCGTTCACTATTCTGAAAAGATCATCTCTTATGTAATTTTGTCTTAGCGCCTTCGTGTCGGGAAGAAATGGCGCGCGCAATTCCATAAACTGAAAAATATCGGTCACCCCGGGCGTAGTGCTCATGGAAAATCGACTCCTTTCGACATGTTATGATTTATCCGAGCCTGGATGATAAACTGAAAGATGGGGTCTTGTCAATAGGTGTGTAAATAGGAACAAAAACCCCCTCCTTTACAAGGAGGGGGCAGGGGGAGGTAAGTATTTCAGACCGGCTATGCGTACTTTCTGGCCGACTTCATGATTTCATCGGCAAAATACGGCTTTCTTATGAATTCGTCTATCATCCCCTCTTTAAGACCCTGAACTATGACCCCTTCCGCGTCCTTAAAATAACCGGTAAATAGTATGACTTTTGCCCCTGGCATGACCTTCTTTATCTCCCTGAAGGTCTCAAGACCGTTCATCTCCGGCATGACCATATCCATGAAGATGACGTTATACCCCTGTCTTCTCACCGCATCCACGGCCTCGCGGCCGCTTACCGCATAAGCGGCCTCGAAACCCATGTCCTTCAATATCTCGCTGATGCCTATCCCGATGGTCTCTTCATCGTCGACGACAAGGAACTTCGACTTGTATCCTGACTTGGGCATCAGCAACCTCCATTTTATTTCCGCACCTCCCCCTCTTGCGGCTTCTGCAGGCGCAAGTCCGGTGCCCGGGGCTGATGCATCAATATCGTGGGGTTTTATCTCAGGTGTGCTGACACAAAAGCGCAGTAAAGGGTTTGCAGTCTTCTCATACACAGATAAATCATATCGGTATCTTGCAGGTTGTCAAGTACCCTCATGTTTTTTAAGCTATTTTTGACTATTGATGCACCGGGTTGCGATTCTTGACACATGTAAATGATGACATATAATTAATATGTAAGGTGTATCAGGACTGAATATGTCTTAAAAGCAGTGGGAGGTGTGTTATGAGAAAGCTAGACTGGCGTAAAAACATCATGTCGGCAATGGAAGATATCTCAGGCGGGACAAGACTGCCGCTTGTCTTCTTCCACAACCCGGATGACGAGGGCTGCCGCAAGGTCCTTGATGAGACCCTGACGGACGGCACGGTCATCACCCTTCTTGAGCGCGAGTTCTCGCCCGTCATGGTAAACACGGTTATCGACAAGGAGACCGCACAGAAGTTCCACGTCGATTGGACGCCGGCGTTTATCGTCCTTGACGAGCAGGGGCACGAGCTTGAGCGCTTCGTCGGATACCTGCCCGCAAGGGAGCTTGAGGCCCAGCTCCAGTTGTCCAAAGGGCTTGCCCTCTTTCATCTGGAGAGGAACGACGAAACAATCGCGCTCTTCGACGAGATGATCGAGAAGTTCCCGGAGTCCGAACTCATCCCCGAGGCGGAATACTTCCTCGGAGCGGCCAGCAGCAAGGTGCAGGGGAACCAGGTGAGGATGGTGGAGATCTCCCATATACTCACGGAAAAGTACCCGGACAGCGTCTGGACCAAACGGTGCACCCCTTGGGCGCATCTGCAGATGCAGGGACCGTTCGTGGGCTATGATCAGGGAGGCTCAGCCGGCTCAGGCGCCTACTAAGACGCCGCAGCTTTTGGCAAAAAGGCAGGCGCGGCTTCAGCCGCGCCTGCCTTTTTGTCTGCGACTCAGGCAGCTTGCGCTAATGCCGGTCATGCCGTATACTTATAACAGCAGGAAACCAAACCTGAAGAACGGGTGATATCATGCCGGAAGACCTGACTCAACATAGAAAAAAGATTGCGGAATTGATAAGCCGCGTGCTGACCATGGTGGACGACGTCATCCTCTTCGTGGTGGCGCTGGGCATCATCGTCGTGGCCGGTCTGCTGATGCTGGAGGTCGTAAGCGATCTCATCTACTTCAACCAGCACTCCATCTCGCACATCATAAGCGACCTGATGTTCGTCCTCATCATCATGGAGCTATTCCGCCAGGTGATGCGCCAGATAAACCGCCAGCCGTTCTCGTTGAGCCCGTTCATCTACATCGGCGTCATCGCGAGCATACGGGGTATACTCCTTACCCAGATGAAGCTCGGCATGGGCGAGACCGAATGGTCGGGCGGCGTCATCCAGTTGAGCGTGCATGCGCTTATCGTCTTCGTGCTCGTGGCAAGCCTTGTCCTCTACACCAGACACAAGGGCGAGAACCCGCAGTAGACGCGGCGTCCAGGCAACGCCGCTTGAAGACGCCCCGCGCTTCAGCCCCCCGCCTCGTTCAAGCCGGATATTACGCCGTAACGGAAACCCGTCATATCTTGAAAAAACGCCTTATCCCGGCAAGGATGCTGTTCTTAAGCTCGTCTCGCGCGCCCGGCCCTTGCGCGCCCATGGTCTTCAAATCATCCTGCTCGTGCCTGCGCCTTGCAAGCAGCTCTGACAGGCTTGCGGCCACGTCAGGGTTCTCGTCGAATATCTTCTTAAACGCGTCCGATTCCATTACAAGACAGGTGGTGTCTTCCTTTGCCAGCGCGGTAGCGTTCCTCTTCTCGCCCGTCAGCAGGCTCATCTCGCCGAAGAGGTCGCCGGCGACAAGCACGGTAAGGCGCGTCTCCCTGTGGCCGCCGCCCTTGTGCAGGATTTCGACGCTCCCGCTTATTATGTAATAACAGCTGCGCCCATCCTCTCCCTCCCTGACTATCGCCTCGCCCTGCCCAAAGACCTCAAGCCTTGAATAGTCCGCCACCGCGGCGATTGCGCCCTCGTCGAGCGCGCCAAGAAAGTCTATGGATTTCAACACGCCGCAGATATCCGTGCCGGGCTGGGCCTCGGCCTTCCTGTAATAGACCGTCCGCGCCGGATACGGCATCTCGATATTGCTGCGCCTGAAGGCGTACCAGATAGCCGAGGAAAGGTCGCTGTTGACGTCCGGCGCCCTCTTGAAGTCGTTTATCCAGACCCTCAGGTCGTAGTGTATGCAAAACTCCCCGTACCCGGTTATCCAGACAACGGGCGCAGGCTCTTCCGCAACCCCCTTCACATGCGAAGCCACGCCAAGCAAGACGTCCTTGACCTTGTTTGGCGGGTCTTTGTAACTTGCCGAGACCTTTATCTCCACTACGTTCAGCGGGGACGGATAGGTATAGTTCTCCAGCACGCCTTCGGCCAGCAGCCTGTTGGGTATGAATACGAATGCGTTCTCGCGCGTAAGCAGACGGGTGGTGCGCCAGGTAACGTCCATGACCATGCCTTCCTTATCGCCGAACCTGACCCAGTCGCCCTTGGCCACGACGCGTTCCATGTTAATCCACAGGCCGGTAAAGAGGTTCTTGAACGTATCCTGCATGGAGAGCGCGATGATGCCGGTGAGCACCGCCGAGGTGGTGAAGAGCGGCAGGATGTTAAGGCCAAGGAGCCTGTGCAGGAGAAAGAGGATGGAGCCGAATAGCAGAAGGAGCGTGACGAACGTCCTCAGGAGCGGGGCGAAGGTATAACGCCTGAGGAGATTGAACGGCGCGTCCGCTATGAGCCATCTCAGGAAAAAGGCAGCGCACAGGGTGACAAGGACGACGAATGCGCTGTGGCCGCCTGATACCGCCTGCGGATAATCAAGCCCCAATGCCTGCGCGTATTGGATAGCCGCGTATAAGACGGCGGCGAGCGCGGCAAGAAAAACGGCCGTTATCAGCGGCCGCAGCGACGCCCTCTGCTGATTCTGGTTGTATCGTGTCATGTCCCGCCGCCGGTGGTGTTGTAATATTAACAGACGTTAGAAGCGCGGACCAAACGCCTTACCCTGCCCCTTGCAACAATCTACTATACACGGCGGCCCCTTGAATTTCAAGGGGCCGCGAACGGCGTGCGCCACAGGCAATCGTGTATCCGTAGCGCAGACCAACAGGACTGCATCTTTGTCTGAGCCGCATGACCGCTTGCTTCAGGGCTAAAGCCCTGAGCTACAGAAAAACATCTCGTGTGCCGGCACAAACCGCTTCTCTTTTCCGTGTAACACAAAATACTTGACATTACCGCGAATCCGGGGTTAACGTCAGGAGTCCGCCGGCACAAAACAGGCCGACTCAAACGGCCCTGGTCACGGCCTTGCCCTTACCGGGGGAGGCGCGGCAAGCTTGATAACGACCCTGCGGTTCAGGCTGCGGCACGCCTGGCCGAGGTTCGTCCTGCAAACGGGCCTGCGCTTGCCGAAACTCCTGACCGAGACTATCCGCCCGGCCGGAACGCCGAGTCCGATGAGCGCCTTCTGCGCCGTCCTGGCCCTTCTCATGCCGAGCCTCATGTTATAGGCGTCCGTACCCAACTGGTCGCAATGCCCTTCTATATACACGACCGCGCCCGGCGTATCCTTTATCGCGCTCGCCGCATCATAGTAGACGGAAAGGTCATCGATGGTCGGCGGCATATCGCCGTTAAAGAACTGATGCAACGCAAACGAGGCGGGAAGAGGCACGGTCATGGGCACGCCCGGCGTAACGCTGACCTCGACGCTCGTGCGCGGGCCCACCGGTTCAGCCTCAGGCCCGGCAGGCGCGGCTGTGGCGGCCTGCGGCACAACCGGCCCCGGCGTAACGGCCGCAAGCGGCGCAATCGCCCCGACAGGAGCGGACGGCAAGATTACTTCAACCGGGGCCGCAGGCGCAACCGCCTCAACCTCAACCGGCGCAGCCTGAGCTTCAATCGCCTGGGCGCGTGGAACGACGGCCTCAACCTCTGAAGACGTCGCAACCGGCGTAACGGCCACAACCTCTATTGGCGCAACCGCCTCAACCTCAACCGGCGCAGCAGGCATAACGGCCGCAGGCAAGGAGACCGGCTCCGGCGCCGGGGTGCAGGTCAGGCCCCCGAGCTCAACAAAGGTCTCGTCGTTATCCGGGATATCGATATCAAATAAGCACGGCCTGTTATTATAGACAAGCGTCGCCCTGTACCTGCCCGGCGCGAGTTCCGCGCCTGCCTTCTTACCGTCAATGGCGTCACAGCCCGCGTTCCCGTCGACGGCCCCGCCCGCCTTCTTTGCGATATCCGTATTCTCAAAATAGAATTCCCCGTCCTTGCCGGTTGGGAAGGTCAGGGTTCTGTCGCCCGCCGTGAGCGTGACATCATAGAACTCAAGAGGCTTGACGCCGTCCGGCCCTTCCAATTTAAGCTTACCCATGAACGCGCGAATCCTCTTTGCGTCAAAGACAATGCACGAGCCGCTGCGAAGAGGCGGCGAGACCGTGCGCCTTACGTCCGGCAGGAGATAGTCCATGGGTATGTCCTTCGGCTCAATCGAGACACGGTTGTCGTAGAACGAGCCCAGCGACGGGATGAAGACGACGCCGTCCTTGCCCGTCCTGCCGGTCTCCTGGCTGTTGACGTAGGCGCGCACGCCCTCGACGCTGCCCACCTTGACCATGCCGAAACTATCGTATATCGGCCTGGTCAATTCCGTGGTAGAATCCACGCGCGCAATCGCGCCCGCGAGCGAGATATCATAAAGCTCGTCCGTTCCGGCCTGATTGTTCCGGTTCCTATAATCGGCGCGCGCGACGGCGTGAGCGGCGTTATAGTCGAGCGTGGGATTGACTATGTAGGCCGGAGCACCGCCCCCTGCCGCAATGCGGTCGACGGAGGCCCGGAGCCCGACCCCCTCGCCTACGGTTGGGGCCGGGGATATCAACTGAAGGTTCTCGGCGTTCGTATACTTTGACCTGTTGTAATTGGCGGAAAAGGACGAATCCTCCCCAAAGTAATAGACAAGCCCGAGGAAGGCCTCATAACGCGGCTCAGCCTCGACCACGCGCTTTAACGTGGTGATGGCCGTGGCCGTGTGCCACAGGCTCTTTGAGAACGATGCCGTGACCGTGCGCGTATCCGTGCCCTCGTATCTTTTGACGAGGGCATAATCAAGCGAGAGGTTGCCGTACTCGCCGAGACCGTATCCCACGCCTGCGGCGGCCTCGGCCCTCACCTTCTGTTGAAAGGCCCTGCTTGCGACGGTCGTAAATCGACGACTGTATCCACGCACCAGCAGGCGCGTCGTAAACCCGTGCGATAGATAGTAGTGGTTTATCGATGCGGCGGCCCCGGTCGAGCCGTCGCGGCCGCGGCCGGCCAGACCTGAGACGGTCAGCACCCCGGCGCTCGCAAGGAGCACCGAGGCCTCGGGCCCGGCGGCATATACCTTGCCGCCGCCTTCTCCCCGCAGGGCCAGCGTCAGGTTTGCGTTGTAACCGTACCTGTGGAAGAACGAGAAGGCCGGTACGCCGTATTGCCAGGACTTCGCGCCGAACTCCTGCCTCAGATAGCCCGCGTTGTATGAGTACTCGGACAGGCCCTTACCGAGAAGGGTATCGGTCTGATAGAACGGATGGGTGATGCGCTGGACGTTGCCGAAGGGGTCGCGTATCACAACCTCCACGTTGTGCGCGCCGCCGGAGTGCGTGATATTGCGTATCTCGAACTCGCCGGGCGCAATCTTGTCCGAGACGAGCCTTATGCCGTCTATATATACCTCGACGTCCGACGGCATGGAGGCAAGGCCGCCGAGGTTCAACGTGGGATATTTTATGAAGTACGGGTCGAGCTTATAGGTCTTGGAAAAGCTCACTCCACCCATGTTGAGGTTGCTGCCGAGTTCGCCTGACGAGGCGAAGAAGTCTCCGGCAACGCCCCTGCGCAGGCGCGTCCTGTCGTCGTACGTGACGGCCGTCATAAGCCGCGTAAACCTGCTCTCCTGCGGAGTGCGGTAATAGGACGTGTCGCCGAGAAAGAGAAAGTCCTGCCAGCGCGCCCCAAGCTGATTGGTCAGGCCGAACGACTTATACGACATCCCTTCCCCGCCGGTATAACCGAGCCGGTAGTTTAAAAAGACGCTCGTATCGCGCGGATAATATACGCGGGGGGCGCGGCCCGGCATGAAGTCTATGGTGCGCTTGAGCAGGAGTTCCGGGGCCGCGTCTATGTCAAGGGCAATCCTCTTCTCGTCGAACCTGAAGGCCACGCCCTTCATCGAGGCCAGCGAGAGATACTCCTCGCCTTCTATGAGCCGGGTCCTGCCCTTGGGGTCGCGAAAGTCCATCTCGATGATGTCTTTCGTCCTGACCAGGACGTTGCCGCTGTCTTCGAGTATCACAAAATACTCGCCCCTGGCGACGCTGTTTACGGTGACCGTTACGATGACCGTCTGCTGGGACGGGAAGGCCGGGGAAGCGGCGAAGAACAAGCCGAAAAAGAGACAAAGGATTAAAGCCGGTCTTTTGAAGGCGGCGAAGGGGCGTAGCAGCCGGAACCGCTCGTACAGCGGGATATCAGGGATGGCACATCTCCTTATTGACATCAATCTTACCGGCCAGGACATGGGCCGAGGTCTCGACCTCGACGTCTATCCTGGATATCGCGCCGCATTTATCGGCCAGGTCGGTCGAATAGAGCCTTGTGACGCCGCTCAGGAGATACCAGCCGTTTATATCCCTTGAGAATACCTGGCCGCCCCGCGCATCCGCGCCCTTTATATGTATCGCTTTTATGATAAGGTGTGCATTGCCCGTATTCTTCACGGCAAGCTCGAGTACGCCATCCTTGACAACCGTCTTCACGATCTCGGCACGGAGGTCTTCCTTGACCGGCCTTACGAATATCGGGACGCCGAACCTTATGGCAACGGCCACCAGGGCGGCGTTGCCGGAATCAGGCTTCTTAGGAGGCGGTATCTCCTCTATGAAGACCCGGTACGTCCTCTCGCGCTCGACTGCCGGGGCCTTGATGCCCACCCTTAATATGCGCTCCGTGCCCGCATCGACCGTCATGATGCGCGGGAAGTAGACCAGGTCGGTCGACTCGACGTACTTGTCCGCGCCCTCGGCGTCCTCTGACCACTCGAAGAGCTTTACCTGGAGCGAGAGCGGCTCGGTATCGTCGTTTATGACGTTGACGACGCCGCTCTTCGACGACCTGTCAAGCTCGACCACGGACGGGGTTACGCGGAAGTTGCCGCTTATGGCCGCGCCCGGCATGAAAAAGACCGGGCCGACCGCCGCAGCGATAATAAAAAAAGCCCGAAGGCCCCATAAACGTGTACGTGCCGGCATGGATATCAATCTACCTGAATTTAGAGGTGATTTCAATGGAGTTTGCGCTTATCCGCAATATAGGCGGACAGAATCAGTAGGATCCGGTAAAAAAACGTAATTAAAACGTCATTCCCGCGTGTCTCCGGCGGGAATCCAGCGTCTTTACGTCTGCTGCGGGTTCAAGTTTGCAACTTGAACCCATGAGTTCGTATGCGAAAAAACGACGCGTTCCTTGCAATTACATAAGGAAACTCTGATTGGTTCAATCAAATTGTCATTTCGAGCGTAGCGAGAAATCTTGTTCCACAGGCTATTCAGGAAGTTACAAGATGTAAATTATCCGCAAAAACGGCGGATAATTTATAAGCAATGAAGAAACCATTTATACTCGCTTGTGCGCTAACGTTATGTCTTTGGCGCCTTGTTTTAACCCGCAAAAAACGCGGGCTTAAACAAGCTGTGCTTAACCTCGTCGCTTGTGCGCTAACATTGTGTCTTTGGCGCCAAAAGCGCTCCTCGGAATGACAAATAACAGAATTAATCAGAGCTTCCATAATAAAAAGTTCAGGTTGCAAACCTGAACCCGCCCAAGTTAGAGCGGATGCACGGTGATGACGAGCGGCCATGCATAGGTGCCGGGCAGGGCGCCGCTCGCAAGCACGAACCTGTAACTGAGTTGCAGGGTCTGCGCGCCCCTTACCGGGCCGGACTGTATGACCCAGCCTCCGTCATGCGTTATCTGCGCCTCGCTCTGAAACCCCCTGACGTATATCCCGGTGAACGGCCCGCCCAGGCCGTTAAATGCGACGAGATAGCCGGACTGGCTGTTGGACTTGACCTCCATAACCGTGGCAAGCGGCACGTCCACAAAACCTGCCGCGGCATCGGCGTGCGTGACGACCAACTCGCGCGTCTGGAGAACCACCTTTGCGCTCACATACTCCTTGACGACAGCCCCGACCGAGACCCGCGCCGTCTGAGGCGGGGCCGCAACGGCGGAGCCCGGCTCAAACTGCGGCGCAACCGCAAGCGTCAGCGCCGCCACAAGGGCGGCGGTCGCGAGTTTGTGCTGGATATGGAGGGCATGCTCTACATGATAGGGCTGAACGTGTCCGGCGGCCACGAGTATCGAGCCGAGCCTTACTCCGTCCGACGACTCCTGCAGCCGCAAGGCGTTGTCCAACTGCTCTCTGGTAATATAATCGGCGGTAAGGAGCAACTCGCCAAGCCTGCACTTGCCGGTCTTGTCAACGCCGGTCTGACACGCCTGAAAGGCAAGAACGGTCTCAAGCTCTTTCTCGTTGACAAGCCCCCGCCTGACAAGTATCCCGCCGAGCCGCTCGTTGGTCTTTTTCTGCTCTTCGAGGGCGCTGCCGATTTCTTCAGGGGTGGCGCGTCCGGCGCGCACAACAAGCTCGCCAAGGCGCTGAGGCTCGCCTGAGGCCGCCTTTAGCGCGTCTTCGAGGGTAGCAAGGTCTCCTTGAATGGCCAGCACGGCCTTCAACGCCGCCTCGTCAAGCAGGCCGAGCGAGACGAGGATTTCGCCAACAGGCTCGCCTGTATTCGCCTGCCTCGCCAAAGCGCGCTGCAGGGTCTGCTCGGTTACAAAGCCCGCGTCAACGAGTATGCGGCCTATAGGGCGCTTCGTAAGCCGCGCCCTGTGGACCGGGTTGGTTTTATCTTCAATCTCCGGCATAAGACCTCTCTGCCATCATAAACACAAGTAAAAACCTATATTTCCAAAGGGTTATACCTTACTTCCCCTTTACTATTATACCCCTTTACAAGGCCGTTGGCAAATACCCGGCCCCTGAAAAGCAATCTGAGACCCTGAAAAACTCATGAGACCTATCAAAAAGCTCCGTATGCGAGGCGGCGAGGAGCGAGTTACGAGGCGTATTTTGTGTATACGCCGCAGTGACGAGCGACGAGACAACGAAGCAGACGGACTTTTTCAGAGGTCTCAATCTCAGAACAGGATGGTCAAGACCAGCGTATCGCCATACGCCCCAGGCACGGCGTTTACATAGTCTACGCCGTTTATGGCCCCTGTAAGGTCGATTATGATATCGCTAGCCGGCCCGCCGACGCCCGCGCCGACGCCGGTAACCGGCAGCGCAGTCGTTATCGCATACGGGATAAACCAAGCCCCGTTGCTCAGGCGCCTCCTGCCGGAGGCGAAATAGAGGCCGTTATCAAGGCTGACGGAGTACGGCAGTCCGGCTCCGCAATTCAGGACAACGGTGCCCGATAAACTTGTTATATCGTTGCCCAACGCCGGGTCGAGCGTGCCAAAGTTCAGCGACCACGGCCCGCCGCTTATCTTGCACGTGGCCGCCATGGCGCTCGCGCCCGCAAGGAACGCTGCGGCCAGGCCCAACGCCGCAACGATAGTCTTGGTCCTGTTAATAACCGGGTTTGACACCTTCCAACCGTCCTTATCCGGCCCGAACCGCGGGCATGGGCCGCGAATTGTCCAAGGTCTCCCCATAAGATGGCGTTAACGGCATTATACCAAATAAAACCTGACGGCGCAGACGCCCGGCACATCCGGTTTCGAGACAGGCTGCAACGACTACGGATTGATGGTTATGACCACCGTATCGGCATATGCGCCGGGAACGGCGTTCACATAATCGGCGCCAAGGAGCGTGCCTTGAATGGTCAGCAGTGTATCGACGTTTTTCGGCACGGTCCCTGACGCAGGCAACAGCGTAAAGGCATATGGAATATACTGGACAGGCACGGCAATGGAATTTATCATACGGGTTACGCCCGGCACGACTGAGTTGAGCCCGTCATTATGGGTGATGGCATAGGCAGCCGGATTGTCCTTGCCCTTGCAATTAAAGGTCATGGTCGTGGAGACGGTAACCGGGATGGGGTTCGACGGATCGAGCGTGCCGAAGTTGAGCGTTGCGGCGGGCGCGCTCAAGAGACACTTGTTGACAGAGAGCACCGTAGCGCCTATGGCCACGGGGGCGGTCTTCGAAGCCGCTGATGAGCACGCGGGAAGAAGGATTACGAAGACGGCAAAAAAGACGGCGGCGCAGGCCTGAAAAGACGTCCGCCGTCTTCCTCCGGGATTACCGTCTATGGGTCTTGCTACCTGTCTATGCTGCATAATCCGCTGCCTTGTCTAACACAGCCGTTGAGCAGTAAGCAAAAAAGGGATGCCCCTTTCGCCTGAGCATCCCTCCTCGCTTAAAGATACATATAAATTACCTGTCCTGTCTCTGGCGTATTGGCGTGAGACTTAGTAGGTCAGCGTAAGCACCATGGTGTCGCTGTATGCGCCCGGCACCGCGTTCACATAATCGGCGCTCGCGACGGTTGCGTCCATCGTGACGGTCTTATCCTGGCCCGCGCCCATACCGGTGCCCGCGCCTACCGCCGTGCCGCCGAGGGCGATGGAATAATTGATGAAGTTGGCGCCGTCCGTCATACAGTTCGAGCCGGCGCAGCTCCCGGAGTTAAGCCCTGCGTTATTGGTGAGCGCATATCCCGTGCCGTTGGAACAGCGAAACGTCACATTGTTTGATACTACCACGTTGCCGCCGACCGAGGGGTCAAGCACAAAGGTAACGGTTGCCGGCGCGGTAATGGCGCTGCATACCGCGGCGACGTTTGCCTGAACAAGCACGTTGCTCGTCTTGGTCGCCGCCATTGCCGAGCCTGCGAAGATGAACGTCCCGACGGCTATCGCCGAAATTGCCAATATCCTCTTCATCTATTCCTCCTTGTCTTGCGCGTTGGTTGTGTGATTGGTTGTTTGTTGGTTGTTAACCTTGCCGCCGTCGTCAAACGCCTTGTTATTCTAATTTCCGTTCACCTCCTGCAACATCACCGTTCCGGCACAGTTCTACCCTGCATGAACGTCTTCTTGTTATTGCAACATCCGCTCTAACCTGTTTTATTTATAAATCAAGGGATGAACCGAACATATTGCAAGAGCAGGCCGCGCATACAGGCCAACGGCATCAAATTGCATATAATTTTATCTGAATCGTAAAGGGTTGTCAAGGGAAATTGACAGATACTTGACGCTTGATTACAGCCTAATGCAATGCTTCCAAGATAAAACTTTTAATTGGCGTCTATTTTATGACTTGACTTGGAACACTCGTCAGCGGCTCTGCGAGGATTCACATCCAACGCGCCGCCCTCTCCATAGCAACCCGTCACGCATCGTGTCTTATGGTTGCCCTTATATATATTATCGACCATATCGAGGCGCAGCTTTAGCCTTTTTTTACTTGACATGGACAGCCCCATTTTGTTAGCGTATGAAGTCTTATTGTCTTCGTCTGAAAACGGTCTTAATCAGACCATAACCTTTACGCAGTCAACCTAATAGTTTGCTGAAAAACTCAAAATCTATTCAGGCTGCTCAAAAAGCTCCAGATGCTAGGCGTCGAGGAGCGAGGAATGAGGCGTATGTTGTGTATACGCCGCAGTGACGAGCGACGAAGACAACGAAGCAGATGGAGCTTTTTCAGCAGCCTGCTAAAACCGAACAACGCAAAAGGAGGAATACCAGCTATCATGAAGAAGAGGTATCTTTTGGCTCCAGGCCCGACCCCTGTGCCCGAGGCGGCGCTTCTCGCAATGGCGCAGCCCATCATTCACCACAGGACGCCCCAGTTCTCCGAAATATTCAAGGAGACGGCGGAACTCCTCAAATACGTCTTCCAGACCGGCGAAGACGTCCTTATCCTCGCGGCCTCAGGCACCGGCGCCATGGAAGGCTCGATAGTGAACCTCTACTCCCCCGGAGACGAGGTTATAGTCATAAACGGCGGAAAGTTCGGCGAGAGATGGGTAAAGATTTCCGAGGCATACGGGCTCAAGGTCCATTGGCTCAAGGTTGAATGGGGCAAGGCCGTCAATCCGGCGGACGTAAAAAAGCTCCTCGACGAGAACCCGAAGGTCAGGGGCGTGCTCGTGCAGGCCTCAGAGACCTCGACCACGGCCGCGCACCCTATCAAGGAACTGGCAGCCATCACCAAGGACAGGGACTGCCTGCTCATAGTGGACGGCATAACCGCCGTCGGCGTCTTCGACGTGCCGATGGACGCATGGGGCGTTGACGTGCTCGTATCCGGCTCGCAGAAGGCATTCATGCTCCCGCCGGGTCTCGCGTTCGCGGCCCTGAGCCAGAAGGCATGGAAGTTTCAGGAGACCGCGAAGTGCCCGAAGTTCTACTTCGACTTCAAGAAGGAGCGCAAGAACCTCAAGGACAATACCACGGCATACACCCCGGCCGTCTCGCTCATCATCGGGCTCAACACCGCCCTCAAGATGATAAAGGAAGACGGACTTGAAAATACGTTCAAGCGCCACGACAGGCTCGCGCGCGCCACGCGCGCCGCAGGGGCCGCGCTCGGGCTCAAGCCCCTTGCGCCGGAGGCGCCGAGCAACGCCGCGACCGGCGTATTCGTGCCCGAAGGCGTGGACGGCGGCAAGCTCGTCAAGTACCTGCGCGACGAGATGGGCGTGACCATGGCCGGCGGCCAGGACCACCTCAAGGGCAAGATCCTGCGCATAGCGCACCTCGGCTACGTTGACACCTTCGACATCATCACATCCATCGCGGCCATCGAGATGGCGCTCGTCAAATTCGGGCACAAGGTCGAGTTGGGCAAGGCAGTCGGCGCGGCGCAGCAAGTACTTCTCGAGGGGTATAAATAATGAAGGTACTGATAAGCGACAGCATGTCCGCGAGGGCGGTAGAAGTCCTCAAGGCCGCGCCCGGAGTAACCGTTGACGTCATCACCGGCCTCAAGCCGGACGAGCTCAAACAGAAGATAAAGGACTACCACGCCATCGTCGTCAGGAGCGCGACGAAGGTCACGGCCGAGATACTGGAAGCGGCCGAGAACCTCAAAGTGGTCGGCCGCGCCGGCACCGGGGTCGACAACGTCGACGTCAACGCGGCGACCAAGAAGGGCGTCGTGGTAATGAACACACCCGGCGGCAACACCGTAACCACGGCCGAGCACGCCGTTGCCATGATGGTGGCCCTTGCAAGAAAGATCCCCCAGGCCACAGCTTCGATGAAGCGCGGCGAATGGGAAAAGAAGAAGTACGAAGGCACCGAGCTGACCGGCAAGACGCTTGGCATACTCGGCGTGGGTAACATTGGCGCGGTCGTGGCCTCGCGCGCCATCGGGCTTCACATGAACGTCATCGCCTACGACCCGTTCATCTCCGCTGAGGCGGCGGACAAGCTCGGCGTGGGGCTCGTAGCCCTCGACGAACTCTACAGGAAGAGCGACTTCATCTCCATTCACGTCCCGCTTCTCAACGAGACGAAGAACCTCGTCAACGCCGAGGCCTTCGCAAAGATGAAAAAGGGCGTCAAGCTCATCAACTGCGCCAGGGGCGGCATCGTCAACGAGGCCGACCTCGCCGAGGCCGTCAGATCCAAACAGGTCTCCGGCGCCGCGCTCGACGTCTTTGAAAAAGAGCCGCCTGCCGCCGACAACCCGCTGCTTGCCATGGAAGAGGTAATACTGACCCCGCACCTCGGCGCATCCACCTTCGAGGCGCAGGAGAACGTCGCCATCGCGGTGGCCGAACAGATAGTAGACTATCTCGTAAACGGCACCGTCAGGAACGCCGTCAACGTCCCGTCCGTGCCCGGCGAACTGCTCGCGGCGCTCGGGCCGTATATCTCGCTCGGCGAGAAGCTCGGCAGCTTTCAGGGGCAGATCCTCACGGGCGGCATCGAGGAAATCACCGTCGAGTACAGCGGCGAGGTCGTCAACTACGACGTCGCCCCGATAACCATCGCCTGCATAAAGGGGCTGCTTGACCAGGTCCTCGACACCTACGTCAACTTCGTCAACGCGCCTTTCGTGGCGAAGGAGCGCGGGATAAAGGTCATAGAGACCAAAACCTCGCGGGCGACGGACTTCGCCTCGTCCATCACCATCAAGGTCAGGACGAAAGGGGGCGAGAACATCGTCGAGGGCGCGCTCTTCGGCAAGAAAGAGCCGAGGCTCGTGCGCATCGACAAGTTCGTCATCGACGCTGTGCCGGAAGGCTACCTCCTGCTCCTCCATAACGAAGACAAGCCCGGCGTCATCGGCAACGTGGGCACGCTGCTTGCGGCCTCGAACGTCAACATCGCGCGGCTGCACCTCGGCAGGCAGACCGTCGGCGCGGAAGCCGTCTCCATCTGGAGCGTCGACACGCCGCTTCCGAAGGGGCTGCTTGAAAAGCTCGTAAAACTCCCGCACATGATTTCCGCGAGGGTCATAGAACTATAGGTCATGATTCTCCCGTGGAGCGGAGGCGGCCGGTCGACTATTACCGGCGGCCGCCCCGCTCGACGGATTAAGGTTTTCGCGGCAGTTGCATACTATTGACGTAACAGGCTGAAAAAAATTTAAAAATGACAATCCAGACCGTAATATCCCTCCCTCAGGGCGTCAGGGACATACTGCCCGAAGAGACCAAAAAGATAACCGCCGTGGAGACGTCCATCCTCGCCGTCTTCGAGCGCTACGGGTTTGCAAGGATCATAACCCCTCTGCTTGAATACGTCGAGACTCTCTCACTTGGCATGGGCGAGAGCCTCAAGGACAGGGTCTTGAAGTTCATCGACCCGTCAACCGGCAGGGTGGTGGCCATACGCCCGGACATCACCCCGCAGATAGCGCGGGTGGTGGCGACGAGGATGCGCGATTATCCGCTCCCGCTGCGGCTGTGCTATAATGAAAACGTCCTGCGCTACCAGGAGCCGCGCGACGGCAAGTCCCGCGAGGTGCTCCAACTCGGGGCTGAATTCATCTCCGCCGGGCCGACGCCTGAGGCCGACGCCGAGATGATATGCATGGCCGTGGAGTCGCTCCTGGCCCTCGGGCTCAAGGGCTTCAAGATCGACGTCGGCGACGTCGGCTTTCTGCGCGCCATACTCGACCGCTTAAACGTCGCCCGCGCCGAGCGCGAGCGCATCAAGGGAGCCATCGCCATAAAAGACTCTTCAGGCCTTGACGCGATACTCGCGGGCATCGGCCCGAAGGCTTTGAGCACCGGCGACAGACGGCTCCTGCTGAACCTGACCACCTTCTACGGCGAAGAAGAGGTGCTGAAGAAGGCCGCTGCCTTTACCACGGGGGCCGAGACGGCCGCCGCGCTCGCCAACCTTGAGCGCGTCATGGAGATTATCGCGGCAAAGGGCTTCAAGGATTTCATCACCATAGACCTCGGAGAGGTCAGGGGCTTCGATTATTACACGGGCATCATCTTCGAGGGTTTCGCAACGGGCATCGGCAAGGCGATACTCTCAGGCGGCAGGTACGACACCCTCCCGGCCAAATACGGATACCCGGTCGCGGCCACGGGATTTGCCTTTGACGTGGAAAATATCGTCACGGCACTTGACAGAAAGTTTTGAAATAGTATATGGTAAAGGATGAAGTTTAGGAATCAGAACTCCGGGGCCGCACAGCCAGAGAGCCTACGCCCCGCTCTTCTATTTTAAAACCGTATCCACCACCCGTCATCCGGATGACGGGTTCATGATAAAGGAGCAGGTTTAATGGCAAGGACTCTGGTAGTAGTTGGCGCGCAGTGGGGTGACGAGGGCAAAGGCAAGATAGTCGACATGCTCACCCCGGGCGTGGACATAGTCGTGCGCTATCAGGGCGGCAGCAACGCCGGGCACACCGTCATCGTCGGCGGCGAAAAGGCCGTTTTCCATCTGATACCATCGGGCATACTTCACCCGGACGTCACCTGCATAATCGGAGACGGAGTGGTGGTCGACCCTGAAGTGCTATTGAAAGAGATCGACGTGCTCAAGGCAAAGGGCATATTCAAGCCCGAGAACCTGCTTATCAGCAAGAACGCCCACCTCGTCATGCCTTACCACAAGAAGCTTGACGTCGCCCGCGAGAGGCTGCGCGCCGAGAAGAAGATCGGCACCACGGGCAGGGGCATCGGCCCCGCCTATGAAGACAAGGTCCTGCGCTGCGGCATCAAGTGCGGAGACCTCTTGAACGACGAAGACTTCCGCGTAAAACTCAAGACCAATCTCATGGAGAAGAACCACTACATCACCACGATACTCCATGAGGAAGGCTTCGCGATGCACGAGATATACCACAACTACATCTCGCTGGCCTCGGCCATAGGCGAGCATATCGCCAATACGTCCAGGATTATCAACGACGCCATAGACAACGGCAGGAAGGTTCTTTTTGAAGGCGCCCAGGGCACGCTCCTTGACGTGGACCACGGCACCTACCCGTTCGTCACCTCAAGCAATACCATCGCGGGCGGTGCCTGCACAGGCACGGGCGTCGGCCCGACCAAGATAGACCGCGTAATAGGCATAACCAAGGCATATACCACGCGAGTTGGCGAAGGGCCGTTCCCAACGGAACTGAGCGGCGACGAAGAGGCGCGTCTTCGCGAGCGCGGGTTGGAATTCGGCGCCACCACCGGCAGGCCCAGGCGCTGCGGCTGGTTCGACGCGGTCGCCGTGCGCTACGCCGTAAGGGTCAACGGCCTTGAAGGCATGGCCATCACAAAGCTCGACGTCCTCGACAACCTCGACGCCATCAAGATATGCACCGGCTACAGCTACGGAGGCGTCAAGATAGACGACTTCCCGGCCGAGGCGTCCATACTCAGCCGCTGCACCCCGATATACGAGACCATAGAAGGCTGGAAGTCCCCGACGTCCGCCATAAGGGAGTTCTCGAAGCTCCCGCAGAAGGCGCAGGCCTACATACGCAGGCTCGAAGAACTGAGCGGGGTTGATGCATGGATAGTCTCGGTCGGCGCGACAAGGGACGAGACGATAGTCATAAAAGACCCGCTCGCCTGATAAGATTGTCGATAAAATTACAGAAAGGCCGCGGGCTGTCTCCGCGGCCTTTGTCATTTCATCATGAACCATGCCAAAGCACGTGCGACTGCGCGCACCACGGGCAATGGTGTATCCGTAGCGCAGACCTTTAGGTCTGCGTCTTTGCCCCTGCCGCATGACCGCCTGCTTCAGGGCTAAAGCCCTGAGCTACGGAAAAACATATCGTGTGCCGGCACAAACCGCTTTCCTTTTCCCCGTGACACAAAATACTTGACGTTACCGCGACGCATCATCTATCCAACCGCGCCAAGCGCGTCCCTGAGCGAGCGCGGTATCCTGACGGGACGGCCCGCGGCATTGACGCAGGCCAGTATCACGCTACCCTTGACCGCCACGTCGTCAGAATCCTCCCGCATGACAATATGCTCAAAGGTCATAGTAACGCCCTCTATTGACGACACTCGCGTATCAACGCGGATAAGCTCACCGTACCTGCAGGGCGCGATATACGAAACCTCGGCCTTTGTCACGACAAAGACGACCCCTTCCGCGTGCAGGCCGGGCAGCGAGATGCCCTTCTCCCTCAAAAACTCCGTCCTGCCGCGCTCAAAGTACTTGAGATAGTTGGCGTAATATACGACCCCGCCGCAGTCCGTGTCCTCGTAATATATCCTTATCCATATCTCCATGAAAGGGACGATAGCAGATTACCACTCACTTTACAAGACGCCCTGTTTTTTCCTTTGAAATATCCCCGGCTACGGCATAGAATCATATCAAGGCCTGATGGTCAGGGGGGGTATATGACAGGCACGGTAAAGCGGCTGCCCGACCTGCGCCTGATTAAGGGAGCGCGCCGATTGATCGACGGAGGCGGACATATAAAGGGACTTATTGCCGTCCTTGCGGCGCTCTTGCTCGTAACCCTGCCGACTCTGTGCGCCGAGGCCTCGGTTGTCAGACGGACGAGCCTTGCGCCGAATATCCAGAAGGCCCCGCTCCCCAAAAGACACCAGACCCTTGTGAGACTGGCGCGCGGTAAATTCCTGGTGGCCAAACGCGGGATGAAGGACATGCGTTTCGCTCAGACGGTCATCCTGCTGCTGGAATACGGCAGCCAGGGCGCGGGCGGCCTGATAATCAACCGCCCCACGCCGGTGGCCGTATCAGACGTCATAAAGGACATCAACCCAGGCAGGCTCGCAAGCGGCAAGGTCTACATCGGAGGGCCTGTCGAGCCGAACACCATTGTGATGCTCATCCGGGCGTCAAAGCAGCCGGAAGGCGCGCTGCACGTATTCGATAACGTTTACATCACCTCACGGAAGGATACCTTCGACAACGCGGCCTCTGACGACAGGCTTGCCGCGGACTGCCGCCTCTATGCCGGATACGCGAGCTGGGCGCCGCTCCAACTCGACAAGGAGATATTTCACGGGGACTGGTTCGTGATTGACGGCGACGTCAGGACGGTCTTTGAAGCCGGTGCTGAAGATATATGGCCCTCGCTCATGCGCAAACTTGAGCCTTGAACCCGCATCAAACCATGATAGACGCCGCACAAGTCAGTAGCGGCCGACATAAGAAATATCATATCAGCAGCCCTAACTGCATGCGATAATACACGCATGAGAATATCGCCCAATGCGCGGACAAGGGCCGGTCGACGACGGTTGATCCCTGCCCTGAAATGACTAAAATACATGAAACATAAAAACGGAGGGAGACGAGATGGAGTTCATCAATCTGGATGAAAGGATAGGGTTCGCCGCCGAGTTCATGCCGAGGATATTGCGCGTAAAGCCGGAATACAAGGTGCCCCTCATCTGCATGGAGCCTGGCCAGGAGATAAAGCCGCATCAGAGCGGAACCGGGGTCTTTTACATAGTGAGCGGAAGCGGCGTCATCACGGTCGAGGGCAAGGAGACGCCGGTCAAGGCAGGGAATATGATATTCGTTGAAAAGGGCGAGAGCCGCGGCATACGGACGACCGATGAAAAACTCGTGGCCTTTGCCGTGCACATAAGCTGAACGAAGAGATTTACCCGTGCGCCCGAAATAAAAGAAGCGGGGCGATTACCCGCCCCGCTTCACTATCGGCCAAGTCCATTCATTGCCGCGCCGCGGCCTTCATGCACGGACGTCTTCCCGCCACACAACCCTGCCTTACTTTGACCTGGATTCCTTTGCTGGCGCAGCCGGCTTCTTTGTCTTCTTCGACTTCGTAAGGTCTATCTTCTTCATCTTCCTGCCTTCGAGTTTCGCCAGATGCTCCTGCGCGCTAATCCAGTATTTGGTGTGCGGCTCCGCACGGGAGATATACTGCTGCCACGCCGTTATGGCATGCTTCTTATCGCCCTTCTTCTCGAACGCGAGGCCGAGCCCGTAGTAGGCGCTGGCAAGCTCCGGGTTCATCTTAATGGCGGTAAGCTGCGCCCCTATGGCATTGTCGATATAACCCTTGTAATAATATGCATAGCCGAGGTTACTGATAGGATCGGGGCTGTTGGGGTTAAGCTTGATCGAGGCCTCGTACTCATTTATGGCCTCGTCCAACTTGCCTCCCCTGTCGAACTGAATACCCTTCATGAAGTGTTCCTTGGCCTTGGCGCGGTCCTCCGGCGAGACGACAACCGGCTTCTGAGGGGCAGTGGCCGGACCGGCCTGCTGCTCGACGGCAGGTTGTTGAGAGGGAGGCGATTGAGAAGCCTGCTCCTGCGAGCACCCGAAAAAGACCATAGACGCCGCTAAAACTACGGCCGATAACCCGGCGAAGCCGTATCCACCCTTTGAAGTTAGTGTCATTTCAGACCAGCCTCCTTAAAAAATACTCTTGGGTATACTATCAAAAGGCCGCGTTGAATGCAAGGTGGTAATCAGGGATGGCCCCTGCCATGTCGACCGTCATGCAGGCGGCTGTCGTGCGCCAGCCCTGGCCTGGCGAATGCGAACGCCAAAAAAAAAGAGGGTCTGCCGCTGCGGCAGACCCTCCTGAGATAATACGCAAACCATACCTTACCGGCCAACCATCGCCTGCAACCTCTTTATCCTCTCTTCAATTGGCGGGTGAGTGCTGAAGAGGCGCAGCACGCCGCCGCCGCTCAAAGGACTTACGATAAACATGTGCGCCGTGGCCTGATTAACCTCTTCCATGGGCATCTTCTTATTGTAAAAATCGAGCTTTCGGAGGGCGTTGGCAAGGGAGAGCGGCGTGCCCGCAATAGCCGCGCCCCCGGCGTCCGCGCCGAATTCCCGCGAGCGCGATATCGCCATCTGTATGATTGCGGCGGCGAGCGGGCCGACTATCATCATAACGATGGCGGCAAGCGGGCTTGAGCCGTTATCGTCGTCGCGGCGGCTGCCGCCAAACAGGGCGGCAAAGTAGGCCATGTGCGAGAGGTACCCGATTGCGCCTGCAATGGTGGCCGCTATAGTTGATATCAGGATATCCCTGTTCTTCACATGCGCCAGCTCGTGGGCCAGCACGCCCCTGAGTTCTTCGGTGGTCAGGAGGTTCATTATGCCGGTGGTCACGGCCACTGCCGCGTGAGCGGGACTGCGGCCGGTGGCGAACGCGTTCGGAGTCTCGTTCTGTATTATGTAGACGCGCGGCACAGGCATATTCGCGGCCGCGGCAAGGGAGCGCACCGAGACGTATAACGCCGGGGCCTCGGCTTCCGTGGCCTCTTTGGCGCTATACATGCGCAGGACAATGGCATCGCTCCACCAGTACATGACAAAGTTCATCACACCGGCGAATGCCAGGGCGATTACGGCCCCGTTCCTGCCGCCGAATATGCCGCCGAAGAATACCAGCAGAGCGGTCATAACCGCAAGCAGGATTGCTGTCTTGAGATAGTTCATCCGTTAAAACCCCTCCGTTATGTCTTTCTTATGAGATTGTCAGACAAGCGCGCCGGACGCCGAGATGGCGTCGACCACATTCTATATTATACTAAATTTTGTGTATAACAGGCAAGATACCTTGCCCTGTCAACTCCGGGCGGGGGCGCCTCCAAGGTGTTCGGGGTCGACAAGCTCCAGTATCGCGTTGCGGACCTCGGCGAGCGCGACCCCGGTCTCCATGCAGTATCCGTGCGGGCGCTTGTTGACGATGGCGAAGACCGGCAGCGGATAGGCGTCCTGCAGCCCGCTCGTAAGGTCCCGTTCGCAAGCCACGGCGATTACAGCGTGCGGACGCTCCTCGTAGAGCTTGCGCCTTGCCACCGTGCCGCCGGTCGAGATGAATAGCGTTATCCCGAACTCTTCCGAGAGCGCGAGCAGTTCGCCTATCTCGCACCTGCCGCACCCGGCGCAGTTCTTGACGTTACGCGTTACCTTTATCTTGCAGTTGTCGAACTGTATGCAGTGCGGCATGAGTATGAGGAGCCTGTCAGGCCGGAAGCGCTTGCCCATCAACCTGACCATCTGGTTGTTTATCTCGATAAATGCCTGCTCTATCTTTATCCTCGGCACCTTCAGCAGCCCGCCCACCATCATCATCACGGGCAGGAAGAACTTTACAAGCAGACCGTGGAACGCGGACGACTTTACGATAAAACGGCCGTTGAGCGCGGCAACGGTGATAAAGACCGCGCCGAGGACGACGAAGAGGGCCGCGCCGATAAGCGCGAACCCGAGGACGTACGGCAGGGCCGGATGGATGGCAGCCAGACCGATGGTCGGCACGTACCAGAAGAAGAACCCGGCCATGACAATGAAAAGCGCGGTTATCCCCAACAACCACAGGAATGCGGCCATGCCGGGTTTATACTGCACCGACTCCGGACTGCCGCTCCACTTTTCGTCGTTCTCAGCCAAGCCGTGCCCCCTCTTTAACCCTGTAGCCTGAAATAAAATCACCCGCTGCCATGCGGCGCTTGCCTTCGGGCTGGACCTCGGTCACGTCAAAGACCCCGCTACCGCAGCTTACGGAGATTGCCTGCCTGTTGAGCCTTACTATCGTGCCGGGCGGCGGTGCGCCGTTTGCCGCCTGTTCCGATACGACGCCCGCGTGTATCTTCAAGAGAGCGCCGTTACAGAAGGTATACGCGCCGGGCCACGGGTAGACGCCCCGGAGGAGATTGTTTATGCAAGCCGCCTCGTTGCTCCAATCTATCAGACCGTCTTCTTTCTTCATGGGCGGCGCATAAGTGGCCAGCGTCCCGTCCTGCGCCGTTGGCGTGAGCGCGCCGTCGCTTATGAGACCAAGCGTCCTTACGAGCAATGTTGCGCCGATATTCGAGAGACGGGCCGAGAGCGTCGCGGCATTGTCAGTTTCGCTTATCTCCGTCTCCTCACACCGATCGACCGGGCCGGTGTCCATGCCCGCATCAAGCAGCATGGTGCAGACGCCCGTAGTAGCATCGCCGTGCATTATCGCGCGATTTATTGGAGAGGCCCCGCGATAGCGCGGCAGGAGCGAGGCATGGAGGTTTATGCACCCCTTTGCCGGTATATCGAGAACAGATTGCGGCAGTATCCTGCCGTATGCGACCACCACGATAAATTCAGGCGACATGGCCGCGATAGAGGAGACGATTGCCGGGTCTTTCAGCCCCTTCGGCTCCATGCACCTTATACCGCGACTGCTTGCCGCGGCCTTTACAGCGCACTGGCGCTGCGTAAGCCCCCGGCCCGCGGGCTTATCAGGCTGAGTAACGACTGCCGCGACGTCATAGCCCGCATCGAGAAGGGCCAGCAGCGAAGGGACGGCGAACTCCGGCGTCCCCATGAAAACCACAGTGGGAGAAAGACCCATAGCTAAGGATTACGCTCCCGAAAAAACGGTTTTTGAGAACAAGACATCATTCAAGAGGGAGAGTTGTCTTTGCCCCTCCCCTTATTTAACTAAGGGAAGGCTGGGAGGGGTTGTGTCTTATGACAGTTCAAAACCTAACTCCCCCTGCCCCCTCTTTATTAAAGAGGGGGTTCAGTTTTTGCCCCTCCCCTTATTTAAGGGGAGGCTGGGAGGGGTTATGTCTGCGCGCCAATAAAAACATCAGGGCTGAAGCCCTGAGCTACAGGCGTTGCGGCCTCAAACCTACAACGCCTGCTCGAGCGCGGCAGCCGCCTTTCTGAGCCTGCGTTTTATGAACTCGCGTTTCAGGCGCGATATCCTGTCGATAAAGACAATGCCGTCAAGGTGGTCTATCTCGTGCTGAAGGGCGATGGCGAATAGCCCTGCCGCGTCGAACTCGACAGGATTACCGTCCCTGTCCAACCCCTTTACGCGGACCTCGGCCGCCCTCTCGACGTTTGCCGTCTCCCCGGGCAGGCTCAGACAGCCTTCTTCAAAGACCGTCGTGCCGGTTGCCGAGACTATCTCCGGGTTTACAAGCGCGACGAGGTTTTTCCCCTTTACGCGCCTACGCGGCCTATCTTCGCCGTCGTCATCAGGCTCTTCATCCGGCACGTCGAGGACTATGACGCGCGCGGCAGCGCCGACCTGGACCGCGGCCAGACCTATGCCGTTAGCGGCATACATCGTCTCTATCATATCCGCTATGAGCCGGCTGACCTCGCCGACCGCTTTGACCTGCGCGGCATGGGTCTTCAGAAATGGGTCAGGGTACTTTATGATATTCAATATTGACATAAATCTATCCGTTACAAGGCGGCGAACACACCGCCTTCGGGTTCAGGCGGATGCCCTGCCATATTATATTATAACGTAAATAGGGGGATTGTTTAAGTGTTTTTTAACGAGGTGGGTCTGATGTCTGCGTGAGGCTCTTACCTTGCACCCCGGGTCGTTATGGCCATACCGCCAGCGTCATCACATTATGGCCGAAGGGTCCATGTCAATAATCAAAGTAAGGCCCGCGTGGCCACGGGCGTAAAAGGCGTCTCTCAGGCCTGCAACGAGCGCGAGCATCGCCTTAAGGTTTGCGCGTCCCGCGGCCTTGACAAGCATCTGGTGCCTGTATCGGCCGCGCAGCCTTGCCAATGGAGCCGGGGCCGGGCCGAGCAGGCTCAAACCGGCTGCGCCCCTTGCAAGGAGCCCTGATGCAGCCGAGCGCATCCCTTCGGCGGCCCCGGCAACGGCCGCTTCCTTTACCCCTTCCACCCTGAGCGCGCACAGCCTCGCAAACGGCGGATATACGGCGTCCTGCCGCATCTTCAATTCTTCCTCAAAAAAACCGTCATAGTCATGCCTTCCTGCGTTGACAAAACAGTAATGCGCCGGGTTCAGGGTCTGTATGACGACCCTCCCCGGGTCAGGACCCCGCCCGGAGCGGCCCGCTGCCTACGTGATGAGTTGAAAAGTGCGCTCTGCCGCGCGGAAGTCCGGCATATTGAGCGAGGTATCGCCTGACAGGACGCCGACGAGCGTTATACCGGGGAAGTGATGACCCTTGGATACCATCTGCGTGCCAACAAGGCAGTCTATGCGCCCGGCCTCGACCGCGTCGATTATCGCCTTTGCCGAGCCTTTCCGCCGGGTGGTATCCCTGTCCATGCGCCCGACAAGCGCATCCGGGCATAACGCCCTGACCTCTTCCTCAAGCCGTTCCGTGCCAAGCCCCGGCTGCACAAGGCGGCTGCTCTTGCAGAGCGGACAGACAGCGGGCATTGGCATGGACAGGTCGCAGTAATGGCACTTGAGACGTCCCGCGGCCTTATGCATGGTCATCGTCACCGAACAGTTCCTGCACTTGAATGAGTTGCCGCAGTCGCGGCAGATGATGAAGTTTGAAAACCCGCGCCTGTTGAGCAGCAGCAGGGCCTGTGCGCCGTTGGCAAAGGTCTCGGCAAGCAGGGACTTTAGACGATTTGAGATCATCTCCCTTGCCTCCGTCTTCATGTCGAGTATCTCGACGGCTGGCAGAGGCCTCTCTTCCACCCGTTTACGGAGATTGAGTTGCGTGAGCATGCCTGCGCGGGCGTTGTAAAACGTCTCGACCGAGGGCGTTGCCGAGCCGAGGACGATTGTTATGCCGAGCGTCTTTGCGAGCATGAGGCTTGCGTCGCGGGCGTTATACCGCACCCCGTCGTCCTGCTTGTACGAGGTCTCGTGCTCCTCGTCAACGATAATCATCCCGAGGTTGGCGAGCGGCGTGAAAAGGGCCGAACGAGCGCCAACGACGATATCGACCTTGCCGGAGAGTATGCGCTCCCATTCATCAAGACGTTCGCCCGAAGAAAGTCCGCTGTGTACGACGGCTACCCTGCCCGGGAAACGCGCCGCAAGGTATGCGGCAGGCCACGGGGTAAGGGCTATCTCGGCCGTAAGGAATATCGCCTTCTTACCTGCCCTCACGACCTCTTCGAGCGCGTTCAGATAGACAAGGGTCTTGCCGCTGCCTGTTACGCCGTAGAGCAGAAACGGCGCGTACCCGCCCTTGTTGAAAGAGGCTGTTATCGCCTCTATCGCGGCCTTCTGCTCGGAGTTCGGCTCGTGCAGCGCATGGCGCGGGGCAAGCCCGGCAAGCGGGTCGCGCATTACCCTGTTCTTGCGGCTCGTTACAAGCCCTTTTTTAACAAGGCTTTTCAACGGGGCCGACACTTCGCCTATGGCCTGCCTCAACCGCGTTGCCGTTATTTCGCCGGATGCGTTCAGAGATTCCAGTATCCGCGCCTGAACAGGGGCGCGGGCAGCGAGCCTTTCAATGGCATCCATCCCCTCGGGTGTCACCATAAGGTATTCTTCAAAGGCCGCAACAGCGCCGCTACGCGCAGCCTCATCTTCCATAATCAGCCCTTCGCGCTTCAGCCGCTCCAATGTGGCATAGACCGCCTTAGCCTTGAAACGCTTTACCAGCGCGGAGACCGTTATGCCGGTCGCTGCCGCTTCAAGGATTTGCGCGCCAAGCCCGCTTATTCCTCCGAGCGCATCAGCGCCCGACTGCGTTATCCGCACGCGCCTTCGGCTCTTTACGGCTGCGGGCGCGGGGCATATCAAATCAACTGCCGAGCCTATCGGCGCGAAATAGTAGGATGCGAGCCAACGATAAAACCCGGCAATTGCCGCGTCAAATAGCGGGGCCGGGTCTATGATATCGGCTATAGGAAGTATCTTCTTCAACTCGCCCGAAGGCTCGTGGTGCAGGGCCATGATATAACCGGCAAGCCTGCGCCTGCCGAAAGGCACGAGCACGCGCTTACCGATTGCAACGTCAGGAGAAAGCTCCGGCGGCACGCTGTAGGTAAAGGTCTTGTCCAGCGGCACAGGCACCGCCACGTCCGCAAAAACGCCTTTCATCTCGTCCTTTCCCCGTCCATCCTTATTGCGACCATATAGACGATAAAAAATACGGCGCACCCCGCCGCAGTAATCGCGCCGAAGTAGAAGGCCGCGGCAGGCGAGACCGTCTCCCAGAGCCAGCCCGCTATGACGCTTGCGGGCAGCGTTGCCAGCCCGATTGCCGTATTATAGACGCCGAAGGCCGTGGCCTTGAAGTCCATTGGGATGACGGTAGCGAGAAACGCCTTCTGGATCCCCTCGGTCAGGCCCATGAATACGCCGTAGCAGGCAAAGAGCAGCCAGACGTGCGTTGTGCTGCTCGCGATTGCAAAACCGTAATACAGAGCGGCAAAGAGGACGAACCCCGCGAATATGAGCCGCTTCTTGCCGAACCTGTCAGCGGCAATCCCGGCGGGCACGGCCACGGCCGCGGAGATGAGATTGAAGACGAGATAGACTATTGGTATCATCACCGTCGGCACTCCGAGCTGCTCGGCCCTGAGTATCAGGAATACGTCCGAGCTGTTGCCGAGGGCAAATAACGCGGCAATTGCGACAAAGGCCTTGAACCGCCAGTCAAAATGTTTGAACGTGAGGCGCGGACGGACTGTCTGAACCACCTGCCCTGCCGTCGGCCTCGCTTTGGATTTTTCCTTGATGAAAAAGGCGACAAGCAGGACGGCGATAATACCGGGTATGACCGAGAGCCAGAAGACCGGCCTGTATCCGTCGGCAAAGAGCGCGAGAGCGCCAAAGGCGATGGCAGGGCCGATGGCCGCGCCTACCGTGTCCATGGCGCGATGGAAGCTGAATGCGCGGCCCAGATAACCCGGCTCAGTGGACTCGGCGATTATCGCGTCGCGCGGAGCGGTGCGCACGCCCTTGCCAAACCTGTCCATGATGCGGTAGGCAAAGACCTGATGCCAGCTTCCTGCAAGGGCGAGCACCGGACGGCTTATGGTGGAGAAGGCGTAGCCCGCGAACATCAGCCCTTTCCTGTTGCCGAGCCTGTCCGAGAGATACCCTGAGAAGACCTTGAGGAGCGAGGCGGTCGCCTCTGCCGCGCCCTCGATAAGCCCGATGACGGCCTTGTTCAGCCCCAGGACATTGGCCATGAATAGCGGCAGGACCGGATATATCATCTCCGAGCTTATGTCCATGAACAGGCTCACAAGCCCGGCCACGAAGACGTTTTTCGAAAGGCCGAATATTTTTTTGGTGTTTGGCATGGGGGAGGATATCTTTATTTGGGTACGCTGCACTGAGCCGATATACGCCCCTTTGCAAGAAGGGAAGCAATAAGAATCCCCCCCTTAGAAAAGGGGGGCAAGGGGGGATTTGAGATAGTTACGGGTTACGAGAGGACGAAGAGCATTCGTAAAAGACCCATTAAAAAAATCCCCCTCAGTCCCCCTTTTTCAAAGGGGGAAGCAACAAACGATGGGCTTCGCAAGCTCAACCATCCTACGGAACAAATTTGCTTTGACAACTCCGGCGGGTTCAGGTTTGTAACCTGAACCTCTTATTACGTAATGCAAAAAACGCGTCATTTTTCTTCGCACGAACTCATGGGTTCAAGTTACAAACTTGAACCCGCAGCTCCCCTACTCCACCCACTCGCCCTGGGCCTCGTGCCCCTGGGTCTGGTTCTCGAAGCGGGTGAACTCGTAGAGGAAGGTCAGGTCGATATTGCCGGTCGGGCCGTTGCGCTGTTTGGCGATGAGTATCTGCGCGCCGCGTCTCAGGCCGCAGGTGCAAAGCTCCTTCGGGCACTCGCACTGCTTGTAGAGCGACTCGCGGTAGACGAACATGACAACGTCGGCGTCCTGCTCGATTGCGCCGGACTCCCTCAGGTCCGACAACTGCGGCTTCTTGTCCTCGCCCCTGCGTTCGGTCATACGCGAGAGCTGCGAGAGAGCGATGACCGGCACGTGCAGCTCCTTTGCAAGGGCCTTCAGAGAACGCGAGATTTCGGAAATCTCCTGCTCGCGGTTGTCTGACGAGCGGCGTCCGCGCATGAGCTGGAGGTAATCTATGATGATGAGTTTAAGGCCGAGCTCGTTCTTCCAGCGGCGCGCCTTTGCGCGTATGTCGAGCGCGGTAAGGGCCGGGGTGTCGTCTATGTATATCGGCGCCTCGCTGAGCGCGCCCGCCGACGTCGAGAGCCTGCCCCAGTCGTCGCTGCGTATCCTGCCGTTACGGATGCTCTGCAGGCCCACCTTGGCGCGCGAGGCGAGCATCCTCTGCGCAAGCTGCTCCTTGCTCATCTCGAGCGAAAAAACGGCGACCGGCGCGCCCGAGTCCATGGCCGCGTTCTCCGCGATATTGAGGGCGAACGAGGTCTTGCCCATGCCCGGCCTTCCGGCGATGATGATGAGGTCCGAGTCCTGAAGACCTGATGTGAGTTTGTCGAGTTCGGTATAGCCGGAGGCCACGCCCGTTACATGGGTCTTACGCTCGCTCAGGCGTTCGATGGTCTCGAAGGTCGGCTTGATAAGCTCCTTGAGCGAATAAAAAGACCTCTTGCCCCTGTCCTGCGCGACCTCGTATATCATCCGCTCGGCGTCGTCTATGAACTCCTCGGTGGACTCGGCCCCTGCGTAGGCGCGCGCCACGACCTCTGTGGAGGCGCTGATAATCCTCCTGAGGAGCGACTTCTCCTTTACGATGCGGGCATAATAGGCGATATTGGCGGCCGTGGGCACGGCCTCAAGAACGGCTGCGATATACGATACCCCGCCAACTGCCGCAAGGTCTTCGGTATTTCTGAAAAGCTCGGAAAGGGTGACGATATCGATTGGCGAGTTGCGCTCGAAGAGAGAGACCATACCGCGCCAGAGCCTTGCATGGGCCGGATGATAGAAATCAGACCCGTCCGGCAAGAGCATCTCAAGGACCTTGCCCACGGCGTCAGGGTCAAGCAGGACTCCGCCGATAATGGCCTGCTCCGCCTCGACGTTGTTCGGCGGAACCCTGTGACCTGCATCTTTCTGGTGACGTATTGCCATGGCGGTACCGCAGGGAGGATAAAGAGCGGCGCACGGACGCCCGACATGGACGCCCATGCGCCGCGAGATGTAAACATGAGACATAAGGACGCAATCCGGCCCGGCCTGTGGCCGGAGACGAATACGAGGGGCTTACCCCTCGGCCGTTACAACGCCCTTTACCTCGGCCTTGACGTCGTGATGGAGCTTCACGGAGACCGTGAACTCGCCCGTCGTCTTTACGTGATGCTCGGCGAGCAGGATATCGCGCCTTGCTATCTCGTAGCCCTGCGCCTTCAAGGCGTCTCCGATATCGTGCAACGTGACCGAACCGAAGAGCTTGCCGTCCTCGCCCGCCTTCCTCTGGAAGCTCAGGGTCAGAGACTCAAGCCGCGCCTTTACTTCGTTTGCGTTGGCAAGCCTTGCCGCGGCCTTCTTCAGGTAGGCGTCCCTTTCCGCCTCAAGCTGGCGAAGGTTGCCGTCGGTCGCCAGCACGGCAAAGCCCTTTGGCAGCAGATAATTCCTCGCAAAACCCGGCGCGACCCTGACGGTCTCGCCGTAGCGCCCGAGGTTTTCAACGTCATTTCTGAGTATAAGCTTCATCTTCCGCTCCTTGTAATCTATCAGGCTGCTGAAAAAATCCCATCTGTTGCGTTGTCTTCGTCGTTCGTCACTGCGGCGCACAACAAAGTGCGCCTCATTCCTCACTCCTCGACGCCTTGCATCTGGAACTTTTTGAGCAGCCTGCCCAGATTCCGAATTTCTCCGCAACCTACTATATCGTGCGTGCCGTATTGCGGCAACATCTTTGCACAACGTGACGGCACACGGCCGTTTACATGCTTATCGTGGTGAACGGGATTATCGCGATGTTCCTGGCGCGCTTTATCGCCGTCGCCACCATGCGCTGATGCTTCGCGCACGTGCCGGATATCCTGCGAGGGACTATCCTTGCGCGCTCGGTCAGATATCCGCGCAGCGCCTTGACGTCCTTGTAATCTATGGTGAGCTCCGGGTCCTGGCAGAACCGGCAGACCTTCTTCTTCTGATACGGCCTTCTGCCGGCATCAGGCCTCTGGTGGTCGCCGCTCGGCGGGCGTCTTTCGTTCCTCTCCCTATCCATTTGCCTGACCTCCTTCGACCGGCTGCGCGGGGGCGGCCTCGGTCTTCTTCTTTTTCTTCTTCTTGGGCGGCTTGGTCTCGATTATGCTTATCGTCTGGCAGCGAAGTACGTCTTCGTTGAGCTTCATAAGCCTCTCGATCTCCTTGCTGACGGTTGGCACGCTCGTATAGTCCATTACAAAGTAGTAGCCGTCGTGCTTCTTCTCGATGGAATAGCCGAGCCTGCGCCTGCCCCACTCATCGAGCTTGTTGAGCTTACCCTTGCCTTCCTCGATGACCGCGGTCGACTTCTGGATAATGCCCTTTGTGACCTCTTCGCTTACGTCCGGTTTGACGATACAGATTGTTTCGTAATGCCTCTCCATTCTTCCTCCTTCTGGTTTCCGCCGCGAGGCGGTTCGACCCGTTTTTACGGGACAAGGATAGTCGCGCAAACGCGCATGACGGGGCGCATTGCCCCGGACGGACTTATGCCGTCGTGTAAAATTAGATTTTATACTACGTTACGAGGAGGAAATCAAGGTATTTATTTCTCCCGGGCCGCGCCGAACAACCAGCCTCATGCCTCAGACCACGTCCTTCTTGAGATGGACCGTGCGCTGCGGAAAGGGTATCTCTATCCCCTCCGCCTTCAGCCTTCCGAATATCCTCTTCCTCAACTCGTGCTGCACAAGGTAATGGTCGACGAACTCGCCTATGTGGCATGCAACCGTAAAATCAAGCGAGTTTGCGCCAAATCCCGGCGTCAATCTCACGGAGGGCGCCGGTTCGCCAATGAGTCCGGGAACCGCGCCAAATGCCCTTGGATTATCCCGGCATTACTGGTAACATCATAAAGATGAAACAGGATAGACCGTTAAAAAAGCGGGGCGCGGGGCGGCTCATCATATTCAACAAGCCCTTCAACGTCCTTTGCCAGTTCACGGATACGGCCGGACGAAAAACGCTGGCGGATTATATCATGATACCCAGGGTCTATGCCGCAGGCAGGCTCGACTACGACAGCGAGGGGCTCGTCGTGCTGACAGATATCGACGGGGTACAGCGCCGCATCGCCGAGCCGCGCTACAAGCTCCCGAAGAAATACCTCGTCCAGGTCGAGGGCATGCCTGACGAAGAGGCCCTGAAAAGACTCCGTAACGGCGTAGCATTGAACGACGGGCCGAGCCTGCCTGCGGATGCGGGGATTATAGAACCGCCGGATATCTGGCCCCGCACCCCGCCCATCCGCGTCCGAAAGAATATACCAGATACATGGCTGAGCCTGACTATCACCGAAGGCCGGAACAGACAGGTGCGGCGCATGACCGCGGCCGTCGGCTTTCCCGCGCTGCGGCTCATACGAATCAGCGTCGGGCCGTGGTCGCTCGGCCGGTTGAA
>JACRNO010000007.1 GCA_016234855.1 Deltaproteobacteria bacterium
CCGATAAAACATTCAGCGTTTATCATACTTCCTCCTTGTCTGTCCCGGCCTTGCGTGATGCGGGCTTGGTTGGCCCAGGCAACTGTTCGGGCTCGTTAAGGATTGGATGTGACGCCCCTCGCTAACCCGCGGCCTCGTGCAACCAAGGGGGCATCGGGCTGTCACATCCTGATGCGCATGATTATCAGTATCTATTAACGTAAGATACTTCTCAAGCATTATACAAGGGGGGATTTGAGAGAGGCGCGGGGCTGCGAGAGGATGAAGGGCATTCGTAAAAGACACATTTGAAAATCCCCCTCAGTCCCCCTTTTAGAAAGGGGGAGGCATATAATCCCCCTCAGTCCCCCTTTATAAAGGGGGATGCATATAATCCCCCGCCTTTTTTTTTGGTTATCCGTTATCGGTTATCAACAATCGATAACTGTTCAGGGCTAAAGCCCTGAGCTACGGCCTCATGGTCTTTGTAGCTCAGACCTTTAGGTCTGATTTGCCAGAATGACAGTCTCTTTCAGGGCTAAAGCCCTGAGCTACGTTAACCAACAACCGATAACCGTTTACCAATAACCGGTAACCGATTGGAGGCGATTTGCCATTAAGACGCGCCATAGTAATCGTCTTCGACAGTCTCGGCTGCGGTGAGATGCCTGATGCGGCCGTTTACGGGGACGAGGGCAGCGACACTATCGATAATATCTCCAGGGCCGTGGGCGGGCTTCGCATACCAAACCTCGCGGCCATGGGGCTTGGGCTTATTGAGGGGATAACGGCCGTGCCAAAGGCCCAAAGGCCCTGCGCGTCTTACGGCCGTATGCGCGAGGCCTCGCCTGGCAAGGACACCTCCACCGGCCACTGGGAAATTGCAGGCATAAGGCTTGACGCCCCCTTTCCCACCTATCCGCGCGGCCTGCCTCTTGAGATGCTTGAAGGTTTTACGCAGGCCACGGGCTATGCCTGGCTCGGGGGCATGGCCGCATCAGGCACCGAGATAATCGAGCGGCTCGGGCCGGAACACCTTCGCACGGGCAGCCTCATCGTCTATACGTCCGCTGACAGCGTCTTTCAGATAGCCGGCCACGAGGCAGTCGTGGCGGTCGAAGAATTATATCGGGTCTGCGAAAGGACGCGGGTGTTTTTGGACCCGTATAATATCGCAAGGGTCATCGCCAGGCCGTTTGCCGGAAGTCCCGGCAGTTTCAAAAGGACGCACAGGCGGAAGGACTTTTCAATGCCGCCTCCGCGCCCCACCGTGCTTGAGGCCATAAAGGCCGCAGGCCGTCCGGTAACGGGCATCGGCAAGATTGGCGACATATTCGCCCATCGCGGGCTTACCAGCGAGATACACACAACCTGCGATATGGACGGGTTCGATAAGACTATTGAGGCGGTAAGCGAGCAGGAAGACGGATTGATATTCACCAACCTTGTAGACTTCGATACCCTCTACGGCCACCGTAACGACGCGGCCGGATATGCCGCCGGTCTTGAGGCCATAGACGCCCGCCTGCCCGAGCTGATGGAAGCCCTTGATAAAGAGACCATACTTATTATCACGGCCGACCACGGCTGCGACCCCACCACGGCCTCGACAGACCATTCGCGGGAATACGTGCCGCTGCTTGTCTATCATAAGCATAAGACCGCATCGTTGAAGACGGGTATTGACCTCGGCACCAGGCAGACCTTTGCCGACGTCGGCGCGACCCTTGCCGAGGTCTTCGGCGTTTCGCTGTTGTCAACCGGCGTTTCTTTCCTGCCGGAGATAGTTTGACGCCCGTGTTTTAACCTCATTGCGCGCTGGCAGGGTCATTGATGCCTTTCAATTCTATTCCCATCAATTCCGTCTTCATAAATATGAAGAAAAATATTGAATCTCTCTTTTAAAGATAATATACTGGCAGACACTATAGCATAAGCCATAATAACGGTCGCTTGTTTTTGCGGATTTCAGCCGTTCTCTTCGCCGGGGTATGTGAGTATGTCGTTATCTTTCGATTCTAACGGCGCGGTTCACTATGGCTGCAGGGGGCATGGCGCGCCCCACCAATAAAGGCAGGTGACCGATGAAGGCAGAGGAAATCAGGCGGCTGAGGCTCTCGCTTGGGTGGCCACAGGAGACCCTTGCCAGAGAGCTTGGCGTGAGTTTCTCCACTGTCAACAGGTGGGAGAACGGCAAGGCCGTGCCGAGCCCCATGGCGAAGAAGGCGCTTGCCGTGCTTGCGCCTCTTTCGCAAGGCGGAGCGCACAAAACGTATGTTGCCGAGGCAGACAAGCGTGTAGGCCGAAGGCTTGCCCTTTGTTGTCAACTTCATGTAAAGAGGCTCCCGGCCGCTGGTGCTATGCAGTTTGACGTCAATGACGGGGCCGTTGCCCTTGCCTCTGACGTAGGGTTCGGCGGGCTGCGGTTTAATACCACGCTCGATGTAAAGGCCGGAGACGAGTTGAGCGTCTCGTTCGGCCCTGCTGACGCGACCTCGCTGGCCGCGCGCAGCGAGGTGGTATGGACGGGCGATAAGGACGGTCTACGCCAGGTAGGCGTGCGTTTCCAAGGGTTCATGCCTGATGACCTGCTCGGGGCGGTCGCGGCAATGGCCGCCCGTTGACACAAGCCATGTCATTCCAGACATCCTGACCGTGAATTTATGCGGCCTATGGGCTATGAAAGACTGGTTCCACTTCCTTGCGTTGATTTCGGGTTTTTAATGAGAAAAAGGGATTATTGCGATGGTTAAAGAAGGAAGCCTCAGTCTCAGCGCGAACGGCGTCGTCATACGGTTCGGTTACGGTCTCGAATTTATATTGGGCTACAGCGCCTCCGAGATGATAGGCAAAGAGTTCGCCTGCCTGACCCCGCCCGGGTTGGAAGAGCATCACAAATCCTTCTTCGACTCGTCCGTTTGGGTCGGTTCGGTCACGAGCCACAGGACGCAGCTCGTGCGTAAGGACGGCGCTCTGATAGACATATACCTGTCCGTATATCCGCTTCGGGATATGGGAGGCGAGTTGTATTCGTTCGTCGTCACCGTCTCGATTGACAAGGACTTGCAGGCCCCGGCCATCCTGAGCGAGGAGTTCCAGCGGATGTTCCGCTTCTCCAACGACGCGGTCGCCGTCACGGACAGGGACGGCAATATCATAGACGTCAACCAGTCGTTTCTCAAGACTTACGGGTATACGAAGGCCGAGGTTCTGGGCAAGAACCCGCGCATGCTCAAGTCCGGGCATTCGACCCCGGCGCTCTATGAGCGGATGTGGAGCGAGATACTCGACCCGGAGAAGGGCTGGTGGCGCGGCGAGATAATAAACATTGCCAGGGACGGGCGCGAGGTGCCGGTGCTGCTCTCCATCAACGCCATAAAAGACCTTGACGGCCAGATAAAGAACTTCCTCGGCGTCGCCTTCGACATGACGCGCGAAAAGGAGTTTGACAGGATAAACAAGATGTATATCGATTATATCATTCACGACATGAGAAGCCCGCTTATGACCATCATGACGAACGCGGAACTCCTGCTCATGCAGTCGGACGAGAAGACGCCCGACAAGATGAAGAAGAAGCTCAAGGTCATATTGTCGTGCTCCGAGAAGCTCAACCACATGACCTCCGACATACTCGACTACAGCAGGGCGCAGTCGGGAAGCCTGATACTGCGAAAAGAGAAGGCCTCTCTTGCAAAGATAGTGCGCGACGCGATAATGCCCTTCGAGCACATGGGTAAGAAACTCTTCCTCAACGGCTTCAGCTATGAGGAGGGCGTGCTTGAGGACGCGCATGCCGTGGTGGACGCGGACAAGCTCCAGCGCGTCATATATAACCTGCTCAGCAACGCATTCAAGAATGCATCGAGCGAGGTGAGGCTCTTCGTGGACTTCACCGCTGAAGAGGTCAGGTTCGTCGTAACCGACGACGGCAAGGGCATCTCGGACGAGGAGGCGGCGCGTATATTCGAGGTCTTCTATCAGACGGACGAGGGTGTAAAGTCCGGCGGCGCGGGCATCGGGCTCAATATCGTAAAGAGCTTTGTCGAGGCCCACGGCGGCGCGGTCTGGGTGGAGCCGGGCCACGGCCACGGCGCGACCTTCGGCTTTACCCTGCCGCTGGGGTAAGCGCGAAGACCCGGCAAGGGGCAAGCGGTTTGTGCCGGCACATGATACGTTTTTTTTGTAGCTCAGGACTTTAGCCCTGAAACAACCGGCCATAGTCTCAGACAAAGATGCAGTCCTGTTGGTCTGCGCTACATGAGGGTGCCTGATTGCCAGCGGCGCGGAAAATGCGCCCGGTCTTGACACTCAAGACGTTCCGTGTTAATTTTAAGTCAATATTAATCTCCGAGCCAATGTCCCTAAGAGGCCGCTTCGGCGGCTACGGGAATTGGCCGAATAGGGTGCTGCTGGAAACGGCTCGCGCCTCCCGCGCTTGGAAAGGAGATTGCAAAAGCCTTGAATCATGAGGCCAACCGCGCGCGGTTGGCCTCTTTTTTTTGCGGGCGAATAGATTGGGTAGTTGATTTGGATGTCGGCATCTTTTTCAGCGTGCTGGGTTTTGCAAGGGACGGCTGCGCAGTCGTTATTTTCCGGTACGGCGAGTTAAAGCTGGCAATGACCGTGTTGGATGCGGGGTTTAAGAGAGGTATCGTTATGTTGAGGTTCCTTAAATGTTTTATCTTTCTTATTGCGGCGTTTACGTCCTTTGTGTGGGTGCCGCGCTCGCTCGCCGCAGGTCAGGGCAAGTCCCTGACCGTTGCCGCTGCCGCGGACATGACTTTTGCGCTCAAGGAGATCGCAGCGGGGTTTGAGCATGAGACCGGCGTGAAGGTCGTCGTATCTTACGGCTCGACCGGCCTCCTCGCCGGCCAGATACGTAACGGAGCGCCGTTCGACGTCTTTCTTGCGGCGGATGCGTCCGTGGTGCGCGCCCTTGCCTCTGACGGTTTTATCATCCCGGGTTCGGTCATGCCTTACGCAACCGGCGTTATCGTGCTGGCGGCGCACTCCGGCGCAAAGAAAGCCATCAACGGTCTGAAAGACCTCTTAAGCCCCGAGATACGCTGGGTCGCCCTTGCAAACCCGGACCATGCGCCTTACGGCAGGGCAGGGAAAGAGGCGTTGGTTTCCGCGGGCGTTTGGGAGGCGGTAAAAGATAAGGTCGTCTACGGCGAAAACGTCAGCCAGGCCTTGAAGTTCGTGCAGACCGGGGATGCCGACGCAGGGATCATCGCGTTCTCCGTTGTCCAATCGTCGGCGCTCTCCGTCATCGGAATAGAGCCGGGCCTGTATAGGCCTATTGAGCAGGCAGCCGGGATATTAACGACGTCCAAAGAAGAGGCCGCGGCAAGGGAGTTTTTAAAATATCTTGCCGGAGACGAAAGCGCGGGGATACTGAAGAAATACGGCTTCGGCAAGGGTGCCGTCCCCGGTCCAGGCCGATAGGCGCAGGGGTTTATGGATTTTTTCCCGTTATATCTTACCGTCAAGGTCTCGCTCGTATCGACCGTCATTACCGTGGCCGTCGGATGCGCCGTATCGCTGGCGCTGGCCCGGAAGGTCTTTCACGGCAAGGGCGTGCTCGACGCCCTCGTGATGCAGCCGCTCGTCATACCGCCGACCGTGCTCGGTTATTATCTGCTCGTGGCATTCGGCAGGTCCACCGGCTTCGGCAGGTTCCTCGGCG
>JACRNO010000008.1:0-18864 GCA_016234855.1 Deltaproteobacteria bacterium
TGCCGCGCCTATCATCTCGGTCAAGGCTATGGTCACGTCCACCCACGCGTAGTTCCTGTTGTCGGACTTTCTTACCCACGCCTCTTTCGGGTCGGCGCATGCCGTTATGAGCAGCGGCGCGGCCTTGAACCCGTCTTTGGTAAGGCATGCGTTGAGGGCCTCGCGGTTCTCGTTCTCCGTGACGATGAAGTGCCAGGGCTGGCGGTTTGCCGCTGACTGCGCCCTCTGGAGGATGTTAAGGAGCCTTGCAATCTTCTCCGGCTCGATAGCCTTGTTCTCGAAGGCGCGCACGCTCCTGCGCCTGTCATACAGCTCGTAGAACGTCCTGAGTCTGTCGTCCATTCTTCAAATTCCCCGACCCACGCCGCTTGGCGTGGGTACCCCGCCTTTTTTTTCAAAGGGCGGCTAAAATCAAGGCGCTGTCATATAAGGGCGTCGCAGAAATCTCTCGCGTTGAAGGGCTTGAGGTCTTCAGGCCCTTCGCCGATGCCGACGTAGCGTATGGGTATCTTGAGCTCGCGCGCTATGGCGATGATGATGCCGCCCTTGGCCGTGCCGTCGAGCTTGGTAAGCGCGATGCCTGAGACGTCCACGGCCTCTTTAAAGAGCCTGGCCTGATTCAGCGCGTTCTGGCCCAGTGAGGCGTCGAGCACGAGCAGGTTCTCGTGCGGCGCGCCGGGCATCTCCCTTGAGGCCACGCGGCGGATCTTTTTCAGCTCCTCCATGAGGTTCGTCTTGGTGTGGAGGCGGCCCGCGGTGTCGATGATAAGCACGTCCGTTCCGCGCGCGGCAGCGGCCTTCATGGCGTCGTAGACTACCGCGCCTGGGTCTCCGCCGTGGGCCTGTCGGATGACAGGCGTGTTAGAGCGGTTGCCCCAGAGTTCGAGCTGCTCTATTGCGGCGGCGCGGAAGGTGTCGCCCGCCGCGAGCACGACGGTCTTGCCCTCGGAACTGAACCGTGCGGCGAGCTTGCCGATGGTCGTGGTCTTGCCCACGCCGTTGACCCCGAGGACCATCATGACGAACGGACGGGCGGAGATATCAAGCGGCCGTTCGACCTCTTTGAGGATATCGTAGACCGACTCGCGCAGCAGTTGTCTGAGCCTTTCCGGGTCGCCTCCGGCAAAGACCGTGCGCAGCCTGTCGACTATCTCGGATGCCGTGGTTACGCCGACGTCGGCAAGTATGAGAGACTCTTCGAGCTGGTCGAGTATCTCTTCGCGCGAGGCCCCTGTGAAGGCCGCCTCGACGTTGCCCATGATGGCGTTATGAGTCCTTGCCAGTCCGGCCTTGAGTGAAGCCAGTCCGGCCTTTATGCCTTTGAACATCTCTCGCCGTTGGAGGCTGCTCAAAAAGTATCATCTGCGTCGTTGTCCGACCCGCGCCACTTGGCGCGGGTACCCCGGCTCGTCACTGCGACGCACAACAAAGTGCGTCGCATTCCTTACTCCTCGACGCCTAGCATCTGAGACTTTTTGAGGAGCCGACATAAATTTTAAGTTTTTTAGCGGCTTGTTAGCAATCTATTTTACGCTTCTTGATTTTTAACACAAAAAGGTCTTTATATAAAGCATTTTAAGCCTGTCTGCTGAAATAAAAAAACCTTTGAAAACAAGGCGGTATATGTTATAAATTACTCCCTGCACGTTGAGCGGGCAAGAAGGGCCTTATGACCCGCGTAAGGTTGGCCGCCGGTCTCTCTATCCGGGACTGCGGTATATTTAATGATAACGGAGGTCTTAAATGAAGATATCCAGTTTTTCAGGGAGATATATAGTCATAGCCGCAAGCGCGGCGCTTCTGGCAATGACTGGCTGCGGCGGAGAGAAGAAGGACCAGCCCAAGCCGGCGCAGGATGGCGCGCCTGCCGCAGCCATGGCCCCGGCCCCTGTCGAAGGGGCGATGCCGGCCGGACATCCCGGCTCAGGCGCTGGCCCGGCCGCCGATACAACCGTGGCCGCGCATACCGGCATGAAGGGCCAGAACGAGGTTAAGCTCTCGAAAGAGGTCATGGCCAAATGGAACGAGGTTCAGCTTGAGATAACCGATTCCGCCGCAAAGAAGAAGGCGACGGTCGTGGTCAAGGTCGGCGCGAGCGTGCCCCTTATGAACAAGGCGTTCAAGCTCAAGGTCGAGACCTTTGTCCCCGACTACGTGATTAACGAGAAGCACGTTATCGAGTCCCGCTCTAATAAGGCTAACAACCCGGCCGTCCTCGTCGCCCTTCTTGAAGGCGATAAGGTGGTTGCAAAGGGTTGGGTATTCAAGAGCCTGCCGGACTTCAACTCGTATACCGACAAGCGCTATCCGGTCACGCTCCTTGGGCCGTCGGCTGAGGGCGGGAAGAAGTAGGCTTTCGGTTGGTTAACGGTTCGCGCGCGGGCTTAAGGCTTTGACAATAGCAGGGGAATATGTTTTAGTAAAAAGTACGGTTGGGCGGCCTTTATAGAGACCGTCCGTCCGGTTTTTATGGAATGGAGAGGTCTTTTTATCTGGTCGTAGAGGCGAAGCCTCTCATCCCTCTCTCGTATTTGAGCGTCATAGAGAAGGTTTATAGGTTTTTCAGAGGAGAGATGCCCGAGAGGCCGATGGGGTACGCCTGGAAAGCGTATGTACAGTAAAATGTACCGAGGGTTCGAATCCCTCTCTCTCCGCCATTATTGAGTCCGGAGACGCTCATGATATCCATTGATTACGACGTGATAGTCTTTAATGAAGAAGAGGCCTTTGTCGCTTATTGTCCGGAGCTTGACGTATCGAGTTGCGGTAAAAGCGTTGAGCAAGCAAAGGGGATGCTTAATACTGCCGTCAGGCTCTTTCTTGAAGAGGCCGAAAAGATTGGGACTCTTGAAGATATCTTGAGTGAATCAAGGTATAAAAAGGACGCCGCCGGACGGTGGATTGCGCCGAGGCTTGTTGCGACAGAGCATGTAAGCGTATCGTAATATGCCCAGATTAACCCCTGTCACTGCAAGCAGGTTGAGAAAGGTCTTTGAAAAGGCGGGGTTTAAATGTGTTAGAATCGAAGGAGACCATTTTGTTTATACCAAAATGGGCGTTCCGAGGCCGGTGGTTATACCTGATTGGGATGAGTTGCCGGTCTTTATAATTAAAAACAATCTGAGAACCGCAGGGATATCAAGAGAAGAGTATTTTTCATTGCTTGAACAAGTCTAAGCAAGACCATTTTCCAACGGAGAGATGCCCGAGAGGCTGAAGGGGGCTGACTCGAAATCAGTTGTGCCTTTACCGGCACCGGGGGTTCAAATCCCTCTCTCTCCGCCATCTTTATGGGAACATGCGGCCCTTGCGCCGCGTGTTCTTTTGAGTCAGGTTTGCAGGTTCCGTTGATAGCCGGGTCTTGCGCAATGGCCGACTGCGAATCCCGCCAGGTCCGGAAGGAAGCAACGGCAGCAGCTCACGCCATGTGCCGCAAGGGTGCCTGGCTATCAACGGAGCCTGCAAGCGCGTAACCGGCCTTGTGGTCGGCCGCATACACTCTCACCGCCGCATAAAAACGAGTCAAGATGTCTTCTTACCTGGTAATCGCAAGGAAGTGGCGGCCGGCGCTCTTTGAAGAGATCGTCGGTCAGGAACACGTCACCAGAACCCTCAAAAACGCCATAGCCACCGGAAAGACGGCGCAGGCGTATCTGTTTTGCGGGCCTCGCGGCGTTGGCAAGACCACGGCTGCGCGCATCCTGGCCAAGTCGATGAACTGCTCGGCAGGCCCGACTCCCTGCAACGAGTGCGAGTCGTGCAAGGCCATTGCTTCCGGTTCGTCCGTGGACGTCATAGAGATAGACGGAGCTTCTAATAACGGCGTCGAGAACGTCCGCGAGCTGCGCGAGAGCGTGCGCTACATGCCGGGCCAGGGCAGGTTCAAGGTCTATATAATCGACGAGGTGCACATGCTCTCGACCGCGGCCTTCAACGCCCTTTTAAAGACCCTTGAGGAGCCGCCGCCGCACGCCGTATTCATCCTCGCCACCACCGAATTCCATAAGATTCCCGCCACGATAATATCAAGGTGCCAGAGGTTTGACTTCAGGCGCATCCAGTTCAGGGACATCCAGGCCCATCTTAAGAAGATAGTCACGGCCGAGGGCATCGCATTTGAGGAGGAGGCCCTCTATACCATCGCGCGCGAGGCCGACGGCAGTCTGCGCGACGCGCAGAGCCTGCTCGAGCAGGTCGCGGCCTATTCAGGCGAGCGCATAACCGAGGCCGCGGTCGGCGAGGCGCTCGGCCTTTTAGACAGGAAACTCCTCTACGATATGTCTCAGGCGATACTTGGGCACGACGGCCGCGCCTGCCTGAATATTGTTGAAAATATCTACAATTTTGGATATGATTTAAAAAGGGCCTGTGCCGCGCTTCTGGAGCATCTGAGGGACTTGACGGTCTTTGCGGCTACCGGCGCTTCGGAGCTTTTAGACCTGCCGGACGCGGAGCTTTCGCGTCTTACCGGCCTTGCCTCAGGCGTTGAGGTCGAACGCCTCCAGATGGTCTTCGGCATCATTTCAAAAGGGTACGAAGAGATCGGCCGTTCGAGCGAGCCGCGCTATGCGTTTGAGATGGCCTTGCTGCGCGCGGTGCATATCGAGGGGCTTGAGACCATTCAGTCGGTCATTGCAAGGCTCTCCGACCTGAAGCAGCGGCCGACTGCGCCTTTAGCCGCGCCGACTGGCGGCGCAGGCCAAGGCAGGCCCTTGGCAGCGCCTGCAAGGCCCGCGCCGCAGACAGCGCCGCGCCCGATGGAGAAACAGGCGGAGCCGCTCAAGGCTGATAAGGCAGCGGTTGTTGGGCCGCGTCCCGATGCGCCGGTTGACCCGGACGGCCTGTTGGACTTTCTCAGGTCAAGGAAACCCTCGTGGGCAGGCGCGTTGAACGGTGCTCAAGCGGCTTTTGGCGCGGACGGGGCGGAGATAACCCCTGATGTGCCGGAGCACGGCAAGTTTCTGGAGATGAATCTCGAGCCGTTGCGCAACCTATGCTCGGAGTATATCGGTAGGAACGTGAGGGTCGCGGTAAGGCAGATGGCCGGTCAACCCGGCGCCCTTAAAGAGACGGCCTCGCAAATCGAACCGGCGGTCAAGGACGCGATACGCATACTCGGAGGCAAGGTCATAGAAGACCGGAGGATAGACAATGTCTAAGATTGCGAATATGATGCGCCAGGCGCAGAAGATGCAGGAAAAGATAGGCGAGATACAAAAGGAACTCGCTCTTAAGACGTGCGAGGCCACCTCCGGCGGCGGCATCGTCACCGCCACGGTGAACGGCAGCCAGGAGGTCGTATCCGTCAGGATAGACCCTTCAGTCATAGACCCGAAAGACCCGGATATGCTCCAGGACCTTGTCGTGGCCGCCGTCAACGAGGCGCTCAGGCGGTCGAAACAGATGGCCTCGGACGAGATGTCCAAGCTCACGGCAGGGCTCGGCATGAATATACCGGGGCTCTTTTAACCGGCGTCCGGCCCTGCAAGCGTTTGTATCCGGCGTCCGGCCGGTGCGCTGCGCGGACGGCTTTACGGGGTTGGTTTTTAGTCTGTTTTTTCCCGTCGGTTATGTTATGTTATTCAGGTTAAGGACAGGCAGGACGCGGCTCTCGGTCTCTTTCAAAACTGGTGGACAGGCGTGCCCTTAGGAAAATGGTTGATTTAGGCGGTGGGGTTTGATATACCCATACCCTAAAAGTTTGCAATGCGTGAATCGTTTTTAGCGCTAAATGTCCGCGGATATAAAGGCTCTTTGCGCTGAAAGGCGGCGGCTGGCCGCAGGTTAAGAGCGTAAAGACAATAATTTGACCGATGCAATATGCCGCGCCCATAACGAGACTTATAAAGGCATTTACCGGCCTGCCCGGCATCGGCGAGAAGACGGCGGCCCGTCTGGCCCTCTTTGTGCTCAATTCCAAAAAGGGGTATGCCGAGGAGTTCGCCGGTGCGCTCATGGCCGTCAAGGAGCAGGTTTCGCTCTGCTCGGTCTGCATGACGTTTTCAGATACCGACCCGTGCGTAATCTGCGGGGACGTTACGCGGGACGCGGCGGCGGTATGCGTTGTCTCGGACTATAAAGACATGGTGGCGATGGAGGCCATGGCCGGTTACAAGGGCCGTTATCATATCCTCCACGGCAGCCTCGCACCGCTGAAGGGCGTTGGCCCGGACGAGATAAGGCTGGCCGAGCTTCTTGACAGGGTCGGCTCCGGCTCCGTAAGAGAGGTCATACTGGCCACGGGCTTTGACGCGGAGGGTGACGCCACGGCGACCTATATCGCGGGCCTGCTTCAGGGCCGCGGCACGAATATAACGCGCATCGCATCTGGCGTGCCGGTGGGCGGCAGCGTCGAGTATATGGACGGCGCGACGCTCGGCAGGGCCATGGCCGGAAGAAAGACGGTCTGAATCTTAAAGCGGCTGACAGGCGCGGTTCGGGCGGGGTTATAATGCTCGGCGCGTATACCATGATTACAGAGCGCGGACGGACGTATTTGCGGCGTCGCGTCCCGCGTAAAAAAGGCATAAGGACGGGGCCCATGGAAAACTACATAGAAGTCAGATGGCACGGCAGGGCGCAGCAGGGCGTGGTCACGGCGGCCAAGCTCCTGGGCGAGTCGTGCCTCATATCCGGCAAATACGTTCAGGCCTTTCCGGAGTTCGGTCCGGAGAGGATGGGCGCGCCGGTAAGGGCGTATAACAGGATATCCTCAGACCCGATAAGGCTACATTGTCAGGTGACCGAGCCGCGCTACGTGCTTATCGCCGACCCTACGCTGATAGGAGTGGTCGGGGTTACGGACGGCACGCCGGCGGATGCCGTGTTTATCGTCAACACCGCCAAACCCGCCGCTCAGATGCGCGAGGAGTTGGGGCTTAAGGGCAAGGGCGCCAGGGTTTACACGCTTGATGCCTCGAAGATATCGCTTGAGACCATAGGCCGCGTGATGCCGAATACGCCGCTCCTCGGCGCGCTGGCCAAGGTTACGGATATCATCCCGCTCGACGCGCTTATCGCCAACTTCAAGGAGAACTATGCCAAGAAGTTCAGCGACAAGGTCATAGAGGGCAATGTCTCGGCAATGAAGAGGGCGTTTGAGGAAGTAAAGGGCGATTGACCATGTCAGCGGCCGCAGGCCGCTGACTGGCGCGGGAGACCGTTGCCGGCAGCGAAACACCTGCAGCCGCCTATCATAGAAAAAGGAGCCGTCATGGAAAAGGAGAGCAAAGGCGGGAAACAGCCCTTAGGCGGCGTCATACCGAAGGGCGGCACTGCGGACGATTACTCGACCGGCGGGTGGAGGAAGCTTCGCCCGGTCGTCGATAACACAAAATGCACCAACTGCCTCATCTGCTGGGTCATGTGCCCCGATTCGGCCGTCATCACCAAGGACGGAAAGATGATGGGGTTCGACCTGGAGCACTGCAAGGGCTGCGGCATCTGCGCGGTTGAGTGCCCGGACAAGGTCAAGGCCATAAAGATGGAAGAGGAGGCGGACTGATGGCTATCACCACCAAGGGGCAGATAGGTCTTACCGGCAACACGGCCATAGCCTACGCCATGAAGCAGATAAACCCCGACGTATGCCCGGCATATCCCATAACGCCTTCAACCGGCATAATCGAGGACTTCGCGGGTTTCGTGGCGGACGGCGAGGTCGATACCGAGATGATAACCGTCGAGAGCGAGCATTCGGCCATGAGCGCGTGCATAGGCGCCGAGGCCGCTGGCGCAAGGGTCATGACGGCGACCTCCTCGCAAGGGCTTGCGCTCATGTGGGAGATGCTCTATATCGCCTCGGGCATGAGGCTGCCTATCGTCCTTACTAATGTCAACAGGGCGCTCTCCGCGCCGATAAACATACACTGCGACCACTCCGATTCCATGGGCGCGAGGGACGCGGGCTGGGTACAGCTCTACTCCGAGACCGTGCAGGAGGCCTATGATAATTTGATACAGGCCATACGCATAGCCGAGCACACGGACGTGCTCCTGCCGACGATGGTCTGTCTCGACGGCTTCATAACCTCGCACGCGATTGAGAATATCTCTCTTATAAGCGACGCCGACGTAAAGGGTTTCATAGGTGCGTATAAGCCCGCGCACGCGCTCCTTGACGTGGAGCATCCGATAACCTACGGCGCGATGTCGCTGCCGGACAATTATATCGAGTTCAAGCACGAGCAGTCCAGGGCCATGGCGCGGTCAAAGGCCGTTGTGAGCGCGATCGGCGCCGAGTTCGGAAAGAAGTTCGGCAGGTCGTACGGCCTCTTCGACGCCTACAGGCTTGAAGACGCCGACTCCGTCATAGTAATCCTCAACTCCGCGGCCGGCACCACGAAGGTGGCGGTTGACGAGCTTCGCGCTCAGGGCAAAAAGGTCGGCATGCTCCGTCCGCGTCTTTTCAGGCCGTTCCCGTTCGAGGAGCTTGCAAAGGCGCTTTCCGGGGCAAAGGCGATAGCCGTGCTCGACAGGGTCGATTCCATGAACGGTTTCGGCGGGCCGCTCTTCAATGAAATCCGCTCCGCGCTTTATGAGACGGATTCGCGTCCGAAGGTGATGAGCCGCATATACGGTCTTGGCGGCAGGGACTACAAGGTAAAGGACGCCCTCGGGGTCTACGATGAACTCGGCAAGGTAGTCTCCACAGGCAAGGTCGAGACGCTCCAAAAATACATAACCCTATAACCGGGATAGAGGTAAAGGAATGGCAACCCTAAAGGAACTCGCAAAAAAGGAAGAACGCCTGACCGGAGGGCACAGGCTCTGCGCCGGTTGCGGTATACCTCCGATAGTGAGGCTTATACTGAGGTCGACGGACGCGCCCATAGTGGCCACCACGGCCACCGGGTGCCTTGAGGTCGGCACCTCGATATATCCCTATACCGCGTGGAACATACCGTGGATACACTCGGCCTTTGAGAACGCGGCCGCCACCATAAGCGGGGTCGAGGCCGCGTACCGCGCCCTTAAAAAGACGGGCAAGATTCCGGACAGGGATATAAAGTTCATCGCCTTCGGCGGCGACGGCGGCACCTACGACATAGGGCTGCAGGCGCTTTCCGGCGCGCTCGAGAGGAGGCATAACTTCCTCTACGTCTGCTACGACAACGGCGCGTATATGAATACCGGCATACAGCGCTCGTCCGCGACCCCGCTTTTTTCCAACACCACCACCTCGCCCGCGGGGAAGGCCATAGAAGGCAAGCAGGAGTGGAGGAAGGACCTGACGCGCATCGTCGTGGCGCATAACGTCCCGTATGCGGCCCAGGCCTCTCCGCATAACTGGGCGGACCTTTCAAAGAAGGCAGAGAAGGCCCTGGCGATAAACGGCCCGACCTTCCTTAACGTGATGAGTCCGTGTCCGCTCGGGTGGTACACCAAGAGTGAGGATTCGATAAAGTTGGCCAAGCTCTCGGTCGATACCTGCTATTGGCCGCTTTACGAGGTTGAAAACGGCGTGCTGCGCGTTACCTATAAACCCAAAGAGAAAAAACCGCTTGCCGAATGGTTGAAGCCGCAGGGCAGGTTCAAGCATCTGTTCAAGCCGGAGAACAAGAATATGCTCGACGCCTTCCAGGAAAGGGTCGACCTTGAGTGGCAGCGGTTACTTGAGCTTGACGGGAAGCGCATATAGTGGTAAAAATTCCTGTGGCGCTGAAACGTCCCGCAGGCCTGTAAAGCCGCCGGGTTCGGTGCCAATGGCCGGTTGCAACGGTCTGCGGGCCGGTTTTTTTGCATGAGCGGACGTGAAGAGGGCCGGTTACATCCGTAAAGGCGCTTCTGGCAGGATTCCAACATGCCACTTTGACAAGCGAGGTACGCAATGCCGCAAAGTCCTTTTGTAATGTATGACGAAGAGTATCAGGAGATAACGGGGGTCATAGAAAAACTCCTCCGCGAATCCAACTCCAAATGCGTCTATCTTGTTGACAAGGACGGCCAGCTCATATCGGCCACCGGGGAGACCAAGGACATAGACGCGACCTCTCTTGCGTCGCTTACAGCGGGCAATATCGCCGCGACCGGCGGGCTTGCCAAGATAATCGGAGAAAAGGAATTTTCAATCCTTTTCCATGAGGGCGAGCGCGACAACCTGCACATCTCGGTCGTGGGCCAGAGGGTCATACTTGTCGTTATATTCGACAAGCGCTCTTCGCTGGGCCTTGTCAGGCTCCGGGTCAAGAAGGCGAGCGAGGAGTTGGGCAACAGCATACAGAAACTTATGGACAGGATGACCGCCGGGGCGCAGGAAGAAAACGTCCTTAAAGAGATAACCGACGACGATATAGAGAGGCTCTTTCACTGATACGGCCGGGGCCGGGAGACGGCGGTGAGCTTTTTTCCTTTCATTTTTAAAAAAGATACGGTCTATGGCGCGGCTCAGTCCGCCGTGCATAACCGCGGACATAAATCCGGTAAATGAGCGCCTCAGCGGGCGTTTAAACAAAAGATAAAAAATGTCATTCATAAACTATTCGGCGAGAGAGATAAACTGCAAGATCGTCTACTACGGCCCGGGTCTGTGCGGCAAGACGACGAACCTGCAACTCATATATAAGAAGACCCGGCCCGAGTCCAAGGGAAAGATGATAACCCTTGCCACCGAGACGGAAAGGACGCTCTTCTTCGACTTCCTGCCCATCGCGCTCGGCGACATCAAGGGCTTCAAGACCCGCTTTCACCTCTACACCGTCCCGGGCCAGATATTCTACGATGCATCGAGGAAGCTCATCCTCAAGGGCGTTGACGGGATAGTCTTTGTCGCGGACTCTCAGGTCGAGAGGATGGACGCCAACCTTGAGTCCTTCGACAATATGAAGGTTAACCTCGAGGAGCAGGGCTACAAGCTCGAGCAGATACCATACGTCATCCAGTACAACAAGCGGGATCTGCCGGACGTCGTGCCTGTGGCCGAGCTCAAGCAGGTGCTCAACACCGCGGGCGTGCCTGACTTCGAGGCGGTGGCCTATGAAGGCACCGGCGTGTTCGAGACCCTCAAGGCCGTTGTCAAACTCGTCCTCATCGAGCTCAAAAAAGGCGCGTAATAGCAGCCTCGAACCGGGCCGTTCTTTCCATGTCTTTCTATCAGGCTGTTGAAAAAGCTCCATCTACTGCGTTGTCCGACCCACGCCACTTGGCGTGGGTGCCCCGGCTCGTCACTGCGGCGTATGGACAGAATACGCCTCATTCCTCGCTCCTTGATGCCTTGTGTCTGGAACTTTTTGAACAGCCTGATGGATTATCACAGCACAGGTGTCGAGGCTGCGTAATGTCCTCAAAGGCGCGCGTGCGCTTATCTATCATTCATACGGGAGATTGCCATGTCATTAAGGGAACAGATTACCAAAGACCAGATTAACGCGATGAAGGCGGGCGAGAAGGCGCGGCTTTCCACGATACGCCTGCTGCTGAGCGCGGCCAAGTATAAAGAGGTCGACTTGAAGCGCCTGCTCACGGACGAAGAGGTGGTCGAGCTCATAGGCACGCTCATCCGCCAGAGGCAGGACTCGGTCGAGCAGTTCACGCTTGGCAAGAGGCTCGACCTTGCCGATAAAGAATCGGCGGAAATAGAGGTTTTGAGGGGCTACCTGCCGCCGCAGTTGTCAGCCGACGAGGTGCGCGAAATCGTAAAGAAGTGCGCGGACGAGACCGGAGCAGCGGGCATGAAGGACATGGGCAAGCTCATGAAGGCGGTACAGCCGCTGACAAAGGGCAAGGCCGACGGCAAGGCCGTGGCGGACGCGGTCAAGGCGGCGCTGGGCGGGTTAGAAGTGTAGATCTTTGTATTGCCTCAAATAAGAGTCTGTCATTTCGAGCGAAGCGAGAAATCTCGTATCTTGGACATTCAAGAAGCCTTGTAGGATGGGCTGGGGAACGAAGCTCATCAATAATCTTAATGATGATGCTCGATGGACTTCGCCTTCGCTTCGCTCAGGGCTTCGGCTCACACGCTCAACCCATCTACGCGCTTGTATGATGCGCCGCGATTGTGAGGTAGAGATGAAAAACATCAATGAGATAATCGAGATATTGAAAGCGGATAAGCCGGAATTAATAAAAAGATACGGGGTAAAGGAGATTGGCGTATTCGGCTCTTATGTAAGGGATGAAGCTGGCGCGCAGAGCGACCTCGACATACTCGTGGAATTCGACGCGAATGCGGATATCGGGCTTTTGAAGTTCGTCAACATGGAAAATCACCTGAGCGATATTCTGAGCGTCAAGGTTGATCTGGTAATGAAGTCGGCGTTGAAGCCGATGATAGGAAAGCGCATATTGGAAGAGGTCATATATTTATGACGAGGGAGTTCGGCGATTATCTCGACGATATAATTCAGACGATGGATAAGGTCGCGGGGTTTGTGCGCGGCATGTCTTACGACGAATTTGCGAAAGACGAGAAGACGGTCTTTGCCGTGGTGAGGGCGATAGAGATTATAGGTGAAGCAGTCAAAAAGATTCCGCAAGAACTTAGAGACAGGCATCCTGAAATCCCCTGGCGCGATATGGCCGGCATGAGGGACAAGCTCATACACGAATATTTCGGTGTAAAATTAGATTTAGTTTGGAGGGCTGTAAAGGACGAACTCCCTCCGTTAAAGCCGGTATTTGAGAGGATGTTTAAGGAATTAAAGTAGTAGCGATGGGCTTCGCTGCGCTCAACCCATCCTACGTGCTGGATATAGGGGTTCCAAAAAATAATTCTTTATTTTTCATTTCAATGCTATACATGGAAACGCAGTATGGCTTCGACCTGTTTCTATCATGTAGGTTGGGTTAGCGTAGCGTAACCCAACAAATGTTGCTAAAATCTTGAAGGGTGGCACAGCCCGCCCCACTAAACTCTAAGGACACCCTCAATGACTATCCAGCAAATCTACGAAAAGGCCATCGCCCTCGGCATAAAGCTCGACCCGCGCGGCGAGGCAGAGGTTAGGGCCGAGCTTGCGCGGACAAAGAAGGACTACGACGAGATGAAGGAGGCGGACAAGGCCTGGTTCGATACGGCCTCGCTCACCAACCCTTATTCCGATACGCGCATCCTCTACGGCGACGTCAACCGCAAGGTCAAACGCGTCATGATAGGCGTGGACATGGAGGTGGCGGAACTCCTCCTTGCGGACAGGCTCGCTGAGCGCGGCCGCCCCATAGACCTTGTAATCGCGCACCACCCCGAAGGTCGTGCAATGGCCAACCTCTACGGCGTCATGGGCATGCAGGCCGGGATACTCTATAAATACGGCGTGCCGATAAATATCGCCGAAGATATCATGGATGAGAGGATTAAAGAGGTCGAGCGCAGGCTCATGCCGATAAACCATTCCCGCTCGGTTGACGCGGCGCGCCTCTTAGACATACCGTTCATGTGCGTGCACACGCCCACGGACAACGCGGTGACGGACTTTCTGCAGAATATATTCGATACCAAGAAACCGCTCTTTGTAAGCGACGTGATGGATATCATAAAAGAGATACCCGAGTATAAGACCTCCGGCATCGAGGGCGCGCCTGCAAAGGTCGTCTGCGGCTCGAAGACGCGCAAGGCTGGAAAGGTCTTCGTTGACATGACCGGCGGCACGGGCGGGAGCAAGAAGGCATTCGAAAAACTCGCAATCGCCGGCGTGGGCACGGTCGTGGGCATGCACATAAGCGAAGACCACCGCAAAGAGGCTGAGGAGCATCACATTAACGTGGTTATCGCCGGGCATATCTCAAGCGACAATCTCGGCATCAATCTGCTATATGACAAGGTGCTTCCAAAAGACGTGGACGTCGTCGCCGCCTCGGGCTTCAGGAGGGTCGTAAGGACTTGATTCAAAATGGACCAGACCACCCTTGAAGCGCTTGAGTTCCCGGCGGTCTTAAAAGACCTTGCAGACCGCGCCGCAACTGCCGTCGGCAACGAGCGTCTGCTTGCGCTGGAGCCGATGAAGGACGCGGCGGCGATTGATGCGGTCTTCAAGGGCTATTCGGAAATCGACGGGATAGTAAAGACCGTTGGCCGCCTGCCCGTTGGCAACGCGGCTGACATACGCCCGGGCCTTGCAAGGCTCGGGCCGCAGGGCGCGTATCTCCTTCCGGAAGAACTTCAACTCATACAAACCAATATCCAAACGGCGCGCGAGCTCGGCGTAAGTCTTGACCCTGCCTCGCGCAGGCTCTATCCGCTTGCGTGGGGGCGCATCGACGGCCTTAGCGATAACGCGCAGTTGGGCCGCCTGCTTGACCGCATCCTTGACAACAAGGGCGGGCTGAAGGACGGGGCGTCGCCTGAACTCTATCGCATAAGAAAAGAGATGCGCGACAACCGCCAGCGCGCCCGCAGCGTGCTGGAGGAGGTCTCGTCCGGCAAGGCGTATCAGGAGTTTGTGCAGGACGATTTTATAACGGTGCGCGAAGACCGGTACTGCCTTGCCATCAAGGCTGAGAAGCACTCGTTCGTCCCCGGCGTCATCCACGGCAGGAGCGCGAGCGGCTCGACGTATTTTATAGAGCCGATTGCGCTCGTCGAATTGAACAACAGGCTCGCCGTGCTCAAGCGCGACGAAAAGGCCGAGGAGATTGCCATACTCAAGGCCGCTGCAGTCGAGGTTGCTATCGCCGCGCCCGGGCTTCTGAGCGACCTTGATATCTTCGGTTGGATTGACGTGAACCAGGCCAGGGCGAACTTCGCCGTTGCGCTCAATGCCCGCGTTCCGCTTATCAAGACCGAAGGCCAGGTAAAGCTCCTCAATGCGCGCCATCCGCTCCTTGTGCTGAGCGGGTTGAAGGCGGCGGAGACGCTGGCCCCGGTTATCCCTATAAACGTTATACTACCGCAGGGTTGCCGGGCGCTCGTCATTTCCGGGGCCAATACCGGCGGCAAGACCGTTGCCCTGAAGACGCTGGGGCTTTTGACTATCATGACGCTTGCAGGCATTCCCATACCGGTTGACGAGGGGAGCGAGGCCGTCATATTCACGTCCATCTTTTCGGACATAGGCGACCGTCAGGACATCATCGCGTCTCTTTCCACCTTTTCCGCGCACGTCAAGCGCATCAAGGAGTTCCTTGCCAAGGCCGGGCCGGGCGCGCTCGTGCTCATAGACGAGATAGGCTCCGGCACCGACCCTGCCGAGGGCGGGGCATTCGCATTGGCGGTCATAGAGCGGCTTATGCAGCAGGGCGCGACTGTCATCGTCACCACCCATCTCAATCTCATAAAGGCGCACGCGCAGACGCATCCCGCATTCCTCAACGCCTCGGTCGAGTTTGACGAGACGACCATGCACCCGCTCTACAGGCTGCACTACGGCGCGCCTGGCGCGTCATTGGGGCTGTCCATCGCAGAGGGGCTCGGCATCGGCCCTGAGGTTATCGAAAGCGCGCGCGCCAAGGTCACGGACAAGGAAGGCGCGTTCATGGAGTCGGTCAGGCGCATCGAAGCGGAGCGCGAGGAGCTGAGGCTGCTTAGAGAGCGGCTTGCCCGACAGGCGCGGTTGCGCGACGCGGCGCTCACGCGGCTTCGCGCCGGGCGCGAGACGATAAGACGCAAGATGACGGAAAAGGTGGACAGGCTCGTCGCGGCCGCGCGCGAGGAGATGGCCGCGGCAATTGAAAAGGCGCGAATGGAGGCGGGCAGGCGCGTAGCGGCCTCACCGGTCAAGGTAATAGACGATATCGGCGCAAGGCTCCGCGCCCAACTGGGCAAGGCACAGGTCGTTACCAACTATCGACCGGCAGCGGGTGATAAGGTGACTCTAATCGGCACAAAGACCAGGGGCGTCGTCGTCCGGGTCGATGAGGGCGCGAAAAAGGCCGAGGTCAGCGTCGGCAAGTTGAAGGTCTGGTCGCCGTTTGATAAACTTGAAAAGCGCGGCAACAACGAGTCAGGCGCGAGGCTTTCGACCGTGCAAACCACTGGCATGGATATGGAGGCGTCCGCAACCCTCAAGCTCATAGGGATAAGGGTCGAACCGGCCCTTGAAGAGTTGCAGAAGTTTCTGGACAGCGCCCATGCAAGCGGACTCAACAGGGTAGAGATAATCCACGGACTCGGCACTGGCGCGCTGGCAAAGGCCGTATCCGAATATCTGCGGGCCTGTCCGTTAGTGGAGAGGTTTTATCATGGCGCGCCGGAGCACGGCGGGGCAGGCGTGACCGTGGCGGAGTTGAAGTAGAACATGTTAAGCTGCTTGTAAAGTATGGAGAAGATGGAGAGACCACGGATAGCGGTTTTGTTGTCTATGATAACCGTTAACTGATACCTGATTTGTGTGCCGTCAGGAGTTTCCTCCTGACGGCGCCAGGCTTGCGTGTTGGCGGCAGGAGGAAACTCCTGCCGCCACATCAACGCATAAACAGTGTTTAGTGGACAGTGGATAGTGGTTTTACTAATCACTTACCACTAATCACTCGCCACAGACTTTCAGCTATGATACCTAAAGACAAAATCGAAGAGGTAAAGGACCGGGCCGACATCGTTGACGTGGTCTCGACCTTTGTGCCGCTCAGAAAGCGCGGGGCCAATTACATCGGCCTGTGCCCGTTCCATTCCGAGAAGACGCCGTCGTTTTCGGTCAGCGCGGAGAAGCGTATATTCTACTGCTTCGGGTGCAGGGAGACTGGCAGCGTCATCGACTTCGTGATGAAGAAGGAAGGTCTGGATTTCGTGGACGCAGTCCGCTCCCTTGCCGGCCGCTACGGCGTGGTTATAGAAGAGACGAAGGGCAAGTCGACCGACGAGCGCGAGGCGTTATACGAGGCGCTCAAGCAGGCCGCGCATTTTTATCAGGCGTATCTTGAGTCAGCGGCAGGCGCAGGCGCAAGGCTCTATCTGAAAAAACGCGGCTACGAAGGGGAGATATTGAAGGACTTTCAGGTCGGATGCGCGCCCGACGGCTGGGACGGCCTGACTACGTGGCTCAGGAAGAAAGGGATAGACTCTGATGCGGCCTCAAAGGCCGGGCTGATAATAAAGAAAGAGAAGGGCGGCTGGTACGACAGGTTCAGGGGCAGGGTGATATTCCCGATACACGACCTGCGCGGCCGGGTAGTGGCCTTCGGCGGCAGGGCAATGGAGAACGTCGAGCCTAAGTACCTCAACTCGCCTGAGTCGCCCGTATTCAAGAAAGGCTCGGTCCTCTACGGGCTATATCAGGCGAAGCAGTCGGTTATGAAGGAGGGCTCGGTCATCGTTGTGGAGGGTTACTTTGACCTGCTCGCCATGCACGCTCACGGGTTCAAAAACAGCGTCGCGACCATGGGCACGGCCCTGACGGCCGACCACCTGCGTCTTTTAAAACCGCGCGCCGCAACGGTCTATGCCCTCTTTGATTCTGACGAGGCTGGAAAGGCCGCGGCGCTGCGCGGTCTCGACCTCTTTCTTGCCGAGGAGCTTACGTGCAGGGCGGTCAGGCTTACGTCCGCGAAAGACCCGGATGAGTTCCTCTCAAAGGCGGGCGCGGACGCGATGAAAGAGGCGATTGCCGGGGCCGAGCCGCTTATGGAGGTCTTTTTAAGAAATCTGCGGACTGTGACCGGAGTCACAGAGCCGGAAGGCAAGGCGCGTTATCTTGACCTTGCGTTACCCTATCTTCTCAAGATAAAAAATATAGCAGAGCGAGGGCATTATGCGGCCGTGGCCGCCTCCGCCCTCGGCATGCCGGTGGAGGCCCTCTACGAGGCGCTCAAGGCGCCGCATGGTGACGACGGTTATCAGGCCGTTGCAAAGGCGTCTCCAAAGGCGAACCCCCACGGCCTCAAGGAGGTCACGCTCCTTCGGGTAATCTTGAAACACCCGGAGCTTTACGACGCGAGGTTCGCCGCCGCCGCCGAGGCCTTTGCTCCGGGTGCCATGAAAGATGCGGCAATGGTCATAGCGCGGTTATGCCGGGAAGGCCGCGTCCTTGCCGCCCCGGCCATACTGGACGGCCTGCCCGCGGGCGGCGACAGGGCGGCCGTGGCCGAAGTCCTCTTCAGGGACGACGACGGTTTCATAGAATCGCCTGCGCAGATGCTTGAGGACTCGCTGAAAAGCATACGAATCGGTGCTAAGCTTAAGGATGGGACGGTTGAGCTATTGAAGAGGCTCGAAGAGAGCGGCAATAAAGAGATGGCGGAAGAGATGTTGCGAAGGCTTGTGCCGGGAAAGGACGATATGAAGCGCGAATAGGTAATCGACCGCGCCCCGAATGTTTAAGGCGCGGCCATGCATGGGTTTCAGGCGGCGGAAAAACCCGGCGGTAACTATGCACAGGGCACAGGCAGACGTTATGCGAGAGCCAAGAGAGTATCCTCAAGATGAAGCGGTCGATGCTGCAGCTGGACGGGATATGGAGGAGACGGGCCTCCATAGTCCCGTCATTGTTATTGACGAATCAACCGGGGCTGAGGGGGCCGGTGACGAGGCTCAAGAGTATGCCGTAAGCGCGGTCAACGACCCGGTAAAGGCGTATCTGCGGGAGATGGGCGCGGTCTATCTGCTCAACAGGGAAGAAGAGGTCGCGCTTGCCAAAAGGATAGAGGATGGTAGGGAGGCCGTCGTCGCCGCTCTTGTGCGCACCCCGCTTCTTGCCGCCGCGCTTAATGAAATACGGGAGCGGCTGGTACGCGAGACGGCTATTGTCTCTGACGCGGATGACGAGGCTGACCCCGGCGTCGACGTCATCGTTGAAGAGGAGCCTTCCGCTTTCAGGACGAGGATAGATTCGGCCCTTGATTTAATCAAGGGCTTGAGTAAGGCCCGGCGCGGCAGAAAGCCGGACCCGCCCGGCGAGCCGCTCGTCGCGCTTCTTATAGAAATCGACAAAGAGACCGGCCTCTTCGAGCAGGTGACAAAGACGCTTATCGAGGCCGGTTTGGAGTCCGCCCGTCTCC
>JACRNO010000008.1:18915-28540 GCA_016234855.1 Deltaproteobacteria bacterium
AAAGAAGAAAGGCGCGGATATCGCCGCGCGCATGGCCGAGGCTACCGGGGCCGCCAGGAGGCTCAGGGCCTCCACCGGTCTTTCCCATGACGAGCTTGCCGTCCTTACAAAAGAGGTGTTGGCTCTTCATGCCGGGATAGGCGATTCCAAGCAGCGGCTTGTAAAGGCCAATCTCAGGCTTGTGGTCAGCATAGCCCGCAGGTATCTCAACAAAGGGTTGCAGTTTCTCGACCTGATACAGGAAGGCAACATCGGCCTGATGCGGGCCGTTGAGAAGTTCGAGTACCGCAGAGGCTACAAGTTCTCCACGTATGCCACATGGTGGATACGCCAGGCCGTCTCCCGCGCCATCGCCGACCAGGCGCGCACCATCCGGGTGCCCGTGCACATGATAGAATCCATAAACAAGCTCATGCGCGTAAGTCATAATATAGTGCAGGAGAGCGGACGCGAGCCGACCCCTGAACTCCTGGCCGAGCGGATGCACATATCCGTCGAGAAGCTGAGAAAGATAATGAAGATAGCAAGGGAGCCGGTCTCCCTTGAGACTCCCGTGGGCGAGGACGGAGACGCCTCCCTCAGCGATTTCATAGAGGACAAAGAGGCCGCCGTCGCGCATGACGAGATGATAAACAACGACCTGAGCGGCCAGATGTGCGAGATACTCTCCACGCTCTCCGCCCGCGAAGAAAAGGTGCTGCGCATGCGGTTCGGCATAGGCGAGAACAAGGACTACACGCTCGAAGAGGTCGGCGCGTACCTTCACGTCACCAGGGAACGCATCCGCCAGATAGAGGCCAAGGCGCTGCGTAAGCTCCGCCATCCCAAGCGCTGCGGCAAGCTCAAGGTCTTTGCCGAGAGGTAGACGGTCGATCGATCCTTTCCCTATCGCTTGCTCCATTCGGCTTTTTCTTGACACGACGGCCCTTTTAAGTATAATACCCAAATCAAATCAAGTTGTTATCTGTAGCATGCGGGCGCTGAGAGGCGTAATTGGCTGGCTTTTGTGTATGGTGCGGCGGGTCTTTCCGTAGGGCGTATTGATGTTGACGGGTAAACTTACTTTCAAGGCAGCCGGAGTATTGTCAGATGAAGGAAGAGGCCGGGTGGAAAGAGCGTTTGAGCAAGCGTTTCCACGTCGATTTTACCGCTTACTTTAATGACGGCAGGGAGCGTGTCGACGGCGTCATTACGCAGATAAGTGAGGGCGGGGCCATCTTTGTCACCGGCGCGAAGCTTGCGATAAGGACCCCTGGCATACTCCATATAGACGTCTTCAGCGGCGAGTCCGCCGTCGTCATAAACGGGGAGATAATCTACGCGCTCCAGAGCGCCAACAAGGACGCCGGCAGGTATGGTATAAGGTTCTCTTGCGCGGACAAGGAGATGAAAGAGACCCTGGCCAGGGTCTTCATGTTCGTCTCCGTGCGTGAGCGGTATCAGTCCAGACACGGCAACAACGGCCCCGGCGGCTCCAACGAGATACGTTGAGACCGTCATGTGCCTTTCCCAATCGGCTATCTTAAAAAGACTTGCTTAAGACTCAAATAGTGTGTTATAAATATTTTTTGCCGTGAGGCGGGTATCAGGCTGTTGACTACGGCCTTGGCGGCGGAATTCGTTATTGATCGGGGCGTGGCTCAGTCTGGTAGAGCACCGCGTTCGGGACGCGGGGGCCGGAGGTTCGAATCCTCTCGCCCCGACCAATTAACTAAACCATCAAACGGGTCATAGGGTCTGCGGCTGAGCCCTTCCGTGCAGGCAAAAGGCTGGCGCATGGCGGGAGCCATGAAGGTTTAGCCGCATATTTTTTAACCTATTTCAAGGGGTTGGCCTTACAGGGTCAGCCTTTTTTTTTGCCTATCGGTTGCCGTCGCCGTGGAATATTCCGCATCATACCCGGTCTTGACATATTGCTGTAAATCCGCTCTTATCGTAATAGGCGCGCTCTGGTGCTTTTTTTCCCCCGGCGCCGGTGTCTGCCAGTTACAATCAAGACCCCACAATGGAGCGGAATATGGGTATAGCTGAACTCACACTGGCGGATATCGCCAAGACCAATAGAAAGACCCTCGGAAACGAGGCGCCTATTCAGGTCTTCAGGATGATACGGTTGATAGGGATGCATAAGATGCTGGGCGAGGGCGCGGGGTATGCCCTATATGCGGCGGGTAAAGACCTCGGGGCCGCGCTTGAGGTAAACTCTGTTGCGGAGTTTCTCGATCTGGTTCAGAGATTAAAGATCGGCATACCGCAAGTCACGGCGTCCGCTGAAGACAGGCTCGTCGTCTTTGTCGAGGAGTGTATCACCTGTTCGGGCCTGCCTGACGTCGGGGAGATGGTCTGCCATCTGGAAAGCGGCATCATCGCCGGGGCAGTTGAGCGGATATTGAAACGGCCAGCAAGGTCGGCGCAGACGAAGAGCAGTTCAATGGGGTTCAACGGGTGCGAGTTTGAGGTGCATCTTTTCTAAGGAAGCGCTGATTTATTCTCTTTTCTGTCATTCTGAGCCCTTCGCTATGTCATTCTGAGCGTAGCGAAGAATCTTGGTTTGCGCTCAGGATAAACTCCGCGAAGAATCTCTCGTCTTAGATAAATCAACAAGTTATAAGATTCTTCAGTCGCTGTGCTCCTTCAGAATGACAGCGGAGCGTAATTAATCAGAGGTTCCCTAAGGGATTGTCAATGAGTGAAACCGTTGCAGAGTTAGCCGGTCTCAAGGCCGAGAACGAATGCTTGAAGATGCGGCTTGTGGAGACGCGGGAGCAGGCGGCCGTCAGGGAGAAGGTGCTCAAGGCGGGCATCGCCGAGCTTGAAAGGCTCTACCTCAACCTTGAAAAAAAGATGGCCGAGGTCAGGGAGAAGGGCTACGAGATAAAGATGCTCAACGCCCTCAACGAGATAATCGCGACCGCAAGCAGATACCTTGAGCTCGACCTGATACTTCAGCCGACCCTCGATATGGTCGTGGAAGCGACCGAGAGACTGTTGCATGCAAGGGACAAAGACGTAAGTGTTTCCGGCGGGATATTTCTGGTCGAGGATAACGGCCTTGTCCTGGCCGCGCTCAGGGGCATCAGGCCGGAGTTGCTCGGCTGCGGCGGCAAGGTCGAGGCCGGGACCTGCATCTGCGGGGCGGCGCTTGCCTCGCGCGAGACCGTTTACACGCCGTTTTGCCTCACTGACCCGAGGCATACGTTCATGCACCCGGGCGGGCTGCAAGACCATGCCCACGTTGCCATCCCGCTCAACTCCGGCAACGAGATAGTTGGCGTGCTATTCCTCTATTTCACACCTGCGGGTTATGAGCCTGAGCCCGCTGACAACGCCATCTTCGAGTCCTTTGGCGGTTTTATCGGAGTGCATATAGGAAAGGCGCGGCTCTACGCCACGGTCAAGGACCTCGCTATCCACGATGGTCTGACCGGCCTTTATACCCGGGTCAACTTCGAGGAGTTTCTCACGCTGGAATTGGGCAGGGCTAAGCGCCACGAGAGGACGTTTGCCCTTTTGATGATGGATATAGACTCGTTTAAAAGGCTCAATGACACGTACGGGCACCAGTTCGGCGACAGCGTCCTCAAGGCCGTCTCCCGTCTCATAACGAAGAACCTGCGGAATTTTGACGTGGCGGGCCGGTACGGCGGCGAGGAGTTTTGCGTCCTTGCGCCGGAGGCGGGCGCTGACGGCGGCACGGCCGCCGCCGAGAGGCTTCGCGCGCTCGTTGAGGCCGAGTCCTTTATCGTGCAGGGTGCGGTTGCAGCGCACTCGGGCGTGACAATAAGCATAGGCGTGGCTGCCTACCCGCTTGACGGACAGACCGCGGCTGAATTGATACGCGCTGCCGATTCCGCCCTTTACGAGGCGAAACGGGCCGGGCGGAACATGGTCTGTAGATATACCGGCGTCAAACCTACAGCCGTTTGACGGCCGCCTGCCGTATCCGTCGTCCTCCGTATCCATAAAAAATCCTGAACTGCCATCTCCCGCGCTTATCATTCCTAACGCCCGGCCTTCCATCATTCCGAACGAATGCGGGAATCTCTATATTTTTTCCTTTGGCTGAAATGACGGTAAACGCAGGGCCAAAATTCGGTTTGACAGCCAGGACGGTCTCTTTTTCCCCAAACGCCGCCTTGCGGGTATAAGCGCGGGGCCGCTCCGCCAGGCCCGATACCGGCAAACCGGTTTCAGAATTCTATTGATGTTTTGCTTATGAAGAATGTATATTAAAAGATACGCCGCTGCCAGGCAAAGGCGCGTGCTTCATGCGGACAAGGATGAAATGGGCGGCCAGCGCGCCATGGCGCCGTTGACATAATGAATACATATATACGCCTCTTAAAATTCCTGCCGCCATACAAGACGGCCATCTTCTTTGCGGTCGTCTGTATGGTTGGCTTCGCCCTTGCCAACGGGGCCATGGCCTGGCTTATCGGGCCGGTGATGAAGTTTCTCTTCTCGGGCGAGGAGACGGCCGCCGGCCTCATCCCTTATAATATCGTCACCATCCCAAAGGACAGGATGCTGGTGGTCATCCCGATGCTCATCATCGGGGTGGCGCTGGTCAAGGGGATAAGCTCCTACGGGCAGTCGTATTTCATGGGTTACGTCGGCCAGGGCCTGATACGCGATATCAGGAAGAAGCTCCACGACCACATACTCTCGCTGCCGATGGACTACTTCAACGACACCTCCACAGGCGTGCTCATCTCGCGCGTCACGAACGACGTGAACCTCCTGCACACGGCCACGGCCGAGGCCGTTGCGACCGTGCTGAAGCAGGCCCTCACCATAGTGGTACTCGGCGCGGTTGTCATAAGCCTCGACTGGAAGATGGCCGTGGCGGCCTCCATCGGCTTGCCGCTGACCGTATTCCCTATGCGCACGCTCGGCAAGAAGATAAAACGCATATCCACGCGCGGCCAGGTGACGATGGGCAACATGACCGCCATGCTGCACGAGTCGATTTCCGGCGTTAGGATAGTCAAGGCCTTTGGCATGGAGGGCTACGAGGCCGGCAGGTTCCATAAGGAGAACGAAGGCTATACCCGCTTCATGCTCAAGACCATCAAGGTGCGCGCCATCTCATCGCCGCTCATGGAGACCTTCGGCTCGGTCGCCTTTGCCGTGACCATCTGGTACGCCGCTTACAGGATAAGCAGCGGCACGCTCAAGCCGGAGACCTTCATATCCTTCTTCGCCTCGGTCATCATGTTCTATCAGCCGATAAAGGCGTTGAACGGCGTCAACCTCAACATACAGCAGGGCATGGCCGCCGCCAACAGGGTATTCGAGGTGCTCGACGTGGCGCCTGAACTCGAACGCAGGGACGGGGCAATGACGATACGGGACGTGCGCGAGGGCGTGGAGTTCAGGAAGGTCTCGTTCAGATACGGCGCGGACTGGGTCTTGAGGGAGATAGACCTCAAGGTGCGAAAGGGCGAGATGCTCGCCATAGTCGGCTCGTCCGGCGCCGGAAAGACGACCTTCGTCAATCTCATACCGAGGTTCTACGACCCGTCCGGCGGCGCGATACTCTTCGACGGCGTGGACACGCGGGAGGCGACGCTCAAATCGCTCCGCGCGCAGATAGCGATCGTTTCCCAGCAGGTTATCCTCTTCAACGACACCATCAAGAGGAATATCGCCTATGGCGATTTCGCCATAGGCGACGACGAGATGATGCGGGCCGCGAAGGCCGCCAACGCGCACGAGTTTATCATGCGGCTGCCGAACGGGTATGATACGATGATAGGCGAGGGCGGGGTAAGGCTCTCCGGCGGGGAGAGGCAGAGGATATCAATCGCGCGCGCCATCCTCAAGAACGCGCCGATATTGATACTCGACGAGGCGACGAGCTCGCTCGACAGCGAGTCCGAGTTCGAGGTGCAAAAGGCGTTGAGCAACCTGATGGAGGGGCGCACCACCTTCGTCATCGCGCACAGGCTCTCGACCGTCAGGAACGCCGACCGCATCATGGTCCTGTCCGGCGGCCGGATACTGGAGATGGGCAGGCACGACGAGCTGCTCGCGCGCGGAGGCGAATATGCGCGCCTTTATGCCATCCAATTCAACGCATGAGCGGCGAGGCGGGATTCCGGAGGGAATAGAGACAAGCAGTACCTCTTGCCGGTTATTCCGCAACTTACCGCTTTGAAAACGGCCGGTTTTCGGGTATCCTTTATCAGGTTATAGAAAGACGGTTTGTCAAGGCAATCAGGGAGCGGATTGTTCAAGCGTGGCCGCTCCCCGCGCGGGAGCGTGGATTGAAACAGACTGATATATGAAAAAGAGATTTTTCGATACCATGGGCGTGAGGGTCATACCTCCTGTTGCCTATTGGCTCATGAGGCTGCTGACCGCCACCATGCGCATGACCTACGTCAATTGCGCCATGGTGCGCGAACGCGGCGGCAAAAACCGCATATTCGCCTTCTGGCACGGCAGGCTCATGATGATGCCGTCGTTCTATGGGCGCGACGGGTTGACCATACTCGTAAGCGCGTCAAGGGACGGAGAACTCGTATCGCGCACAGTGGCGCGTTTCGGCATCGAGTCCGTGCGCGGCTCTACGACGCGCGGTTGGAGAGAGGGGCTCAAAGGCGTGCTCAGGGCGATACGCGCCGGCCGGGACGTGGCCATAACCCCTGACGGGCCGAAGGGGCCGGTTGGGCGCGCGCAGATGGGCGTCATACAGATCGCGCGGGCGACCGGACTGCCCGTCGTGCCCCTCAGCTTCGGGGCGTCAAAAAAAAAACTATTTCGAGCTGGGACCGCTTCATTGTGCCGCTGCCTTTCTCCAGAGGGGTTTTCATATGCGGCGAGCCTTTCCATCTGAGGCCTGACGCAACCCCTGCCGAGATGGAGGAGGCGCGCAGCCGCCTTGAGGCGGCGCTCAAGGAGCTGACGGAGCGCGCGGATGCGTTCTTCGATTGAAAAAGGCCTTGGGGCGGATATTGCTCAACGCAAACGCGCGATGACGGAGAACGGCTGCTTACGCCTATGCGCATCCTTTGGTGAATGAAAAACCTCCTTTACGACATCCTACTTCACATCTCAATCCTCATCGCCGCCCCCTATTTTTTCTTCAAGATGCTGACCTCGCACAAGTACCGCCATGGTCTCATGGAGCGGTTCGGCATCTATCCGGCGGGCTTGTTCGACCGGTTCAGGGGCGGCCGCACGGTCTGGTTCCACGCGATTTCAGTCGGCGAGACAAAGGCAGCGGTACCTGTCCTGCGGGCCTTGCGCCAGAGGCACCCCGGCCTGCATATCTTCTTCTCAACCGTGACGCAGACCGGCAGGAGGACGGCGGAGCAGGAGTGCCAGGGGCTTATCGACGGACTCGTCTACTTTCCGCTTGATCTGTCGTGGGTGGTAGCCTCCGTGATAAGGAGGCTCAAGCCTGCCGTCTTTGTGACCGTTGAAAAGGACATCTGGCCCAATACCTTTACACGCCTTGCCTCGGCCGGCGTGCCCGTTGTCATCATAAACGGGACGCTCTCGGACCGTTCCGCCCGGAGGTTCGAGCGTTTTGGTTTCTTCTTCAAGGACGTATTCGGTTGCGTGAGCGCCTTTTGCGCTCGCACGCCTGAAGACGGCACAAAGGCTGCCCTCGTCGGCATAGCGCCCGAACGCATCCATACGACCGGTAATATAAAGTTCGATATCCATCCCGCAGCAATCGACAAGAAGGCGGCAGGCGTCTTCGCCGCCGCGCTCGGCTTAAGGCAGGGCGAGCCGGTATTTACCGCCGGAAGCACGCACGCCGGGGAAGAGGAGACGATACTGCGCGTCTATGCGCAGTTGCTCAGGCGCGTGGAGGGGCTGCGGCTTGTGCTTGCGCCGCGCCATCCTGAGCGGTTTAACGAGGCGGAGGCGCTCGTGAAGAAGTCGGGCCTTGCCTACGGAAGGCGGACGCAAGGGCCGACTGACGGGGTCGTCATCCTCGATACCGTTGGCGAGCTTATGACTGTCTGGTCGTTTACAGACGTGGCGTTCGTCGGAGGGAGCCTTGTGCCGGGCATCGGCGGGCATAACCTGCTCGAGCCCGCGTTCTTCGGCCGTCCGGTCGTCTGCGGCACGCATCTTAGCGCATACCTGTCAATGGCCGAACTCCTTGAGGCCGCCGGAGGCGGGGGCAGGGTCGCGGACGAGGCCGCGCTCCTTGACACGCTCACGCAAATCCTTACGGATAAGGGCCGTTGTGTCAGGATGGGCGCGGCCGCAAAGTCGGTTGTAGAGGCCAATAGGGGCGCGGCTGTAAAGACAGTTGAGATAATAGAGGGGTTCATGCCGGGTGTATGATGAAGACCTTTGCAAACAGGATCGAGGCGCTCATGCGCAGGGATGCCGTGACCACGTTGCCGCACATGTGCCTCTACGTCTTTTCGCTCGTCTACGGCGTTGGGGTGCGCCTGCGGCTTTTCCTCTATTCCGCGGGTATTTTGAAGGCGCACCGTCTGCCGTGCCGCGTAGTCTCAATCGGCAATATCACCGTCGGCGGCACGGGCAAGACGCCGGTTGCAATGCTCGTAGCAGAATTTATCGCCGCAAGCGGGGCAAAGGTGGTAATCCTGAGCCGGGGCTACAAGCGCAGGTCAAAAGGGCTTGTCGTGGTCTCGGACTACGCGTCCGTGCTTGCGACGGCTGAAGAGGCCGGGGACGAGCCGTTTCTCATGGCAAGGCGGCTTGCCGGGGTGCCGGTTGTGGTCTCGTCCGACCGCGTCGGCGCGGGCAGGCTCATCTGCGAGAGGTTCAAGCCCGATTATATAATCCTCGACGACGGGTTCCAGCACCTGAGGCTCTTTCGCGACGTGAATATCATGCTCGTGGACGGTCTCGTTGGTTTTGGCAACGGTCATCTGCTGCCCGCCGGAATCCTTCGGGAGCCTGTCTCAGGCGCGGCCCGGGCTGACGCGGTCATGGTCAAGGACGGACGGCGCGGACGCGGCGTCGCTGATGCGCTGCACACGATGAGGTTTGAGCCGCTGAGTCTTACCTACAGGCCGGGCGCTTTGACAGACGTCAGGGATGCGCGCCAGGTGGACGGCGGCGTTGATATGCTGAAGCACAGGAAGGTCTTTGCCATTGCCGGGATTGCAAACCCGGCCTCGTTCTTCGATTCCATTGAAAAGCTCGGGCTCAAGGTTATTGGCACGCTCGTCTTTCCAGACCATCACTGGTTTACGCATGACGATATAAAGGCAATAATGACGGCCGCTGTCAGGGCCGGGGCCGATGCCATCGTAACGACCGAGAAGGACGGGGTGCGTCTTGCGCCGATTCTGTCCCGTGTCTCGAATAGTCTGCCGGTCTATGCGCTCCATATCGCTGCCGCATGCGACGAAGAGGCTCTGAGGCGGTTGATATTCACTGAAAAAGATTAGTGGCTGGTCTTTAATTGTTTTTGAGACCCGCAGGATGTTAACGGCCGGGGCATCGAGCGCCATAAAGGCAAGGGCGGCTAACCCCCCTTTGAAAAAGGGGGGTTAGCAACTGTCTTACGTGTCAAGTATTTTGATTACAACCTTCAACCCATGGTGTTTGATGTTTGAGCATTGCGTTGAGAATCGTAAGGAGTTTACGCATACAGGCGGTAAGGGCAACTTTGCCAGTCTTG
>JACRNO010000004.1 GCA_016234855.1 Deltaproteobacteria bacterium
CCTGCCCACGACAACGTAATCCGCCCCGTTCTTGACCGCCTCGTACGCGGTGACAACGCGCTTCTGGTCTCCGACGGGGTCGTCCTTGCCCCTGATGCCGGGCGTGACAAGCAGAAAGTCCTTGCCGCACGCCTTGCGCACGGCCTTTGCCTCCAGGCCCGAACATACCACACCGGCACACCCGGCGTATTTAGCCACCATGGCGCGGTGCACGACAAGGTCGAGCGGGTCTTTGTAGCGCGCATCGATGCCTGCCTCAGACAACTCTATAGCTGACGAACTCGTAAGCACTGTCACGGCCAGCACCTTTATGCCGGGGGCAGCCTCGACAGCGGCCTTGAGCACACCTGAGCCATCGGAAGAGTGGACGGTCAGGAATTGCGGGCTGAATCTTGCGGCCGCGCGCGTGGCATTCATGACGGTCGCCGGTATGTCGTGGAGCTTCAGGTCAAGGAAGACGCCGCGACCGCTCGTCTCCTGCACGGCCCTGACAACGTCCGGGCCAGCCGCGATAAACAGCTCGAGCCCGACCTTGAAGACGCCGACGCTATCCTTCAAGAGCGCGGCATAGCGCACGGCCTCGCTAACGCCGGGCACGTCGAGCGCGAAGACGATACGTCTTCGCGCATCGAACGAGATGACCGACAACTCCCTTTCATTCATACTGCAAAACACGGCTGTGCTCCCGAGAAAAGATTATCAATAAGAAAAGAGCGGGGTCTTTCGAGAAAACCCCGCTCCTGGAAATCAAAAACGCATCAGCCTCGCTCAACGAACTAGTTGTTAGCGGATTGCTGAAAACCCTACATTGACAAAGGCTGCTCAAAACGTTCATATGCTAGGCGTCGAGGCGCGACGAATGAGACGCACTTTGTTGTGCGTCGCAGTGAGGAGCAACGAGACAACGACGCAGATGGACGTTCTTGTGCAGCCTGCTAAAAGTCCGGCGTATCTTCCGGCACCTGACGCGCGGCTGCGCGGGCCTGCTTGCCCTTTGCAGCCTCTTCCGCGTCCTTTACCTTCTTATGCATGTCAAGGAAGTCGGCCTTGGTATAGAGGGCGTGGAGCTTAAGCCCGGTCTTGGCAAGTATATTCTCATATGCGCCCTCCTGCCTGTCAACGAGCGCAAGTACGCAGGTGACCTTCAGGCCTTCTTCACGCGCCCGTTCAATGGCAGTGATGGCCGATTCGCCGGTAGTGGCGACGTCTTCTATTACGCCGACCATGGCCCCGGAATTGACATTGCCTTCAATCCAACGCATGGTCCCGTGCTTCTTCGGTTCCTTCCTGACGACAAAGGCGTCAAGCCCCTTGCCGTGCATGGTGCTGATGATCGCCGTGGCAAAAGCTATGGGGTCGGCGCCGAGCGTAAGGCCGCCGATGGCGTCGATAGGCGCGAGCTTCAACTCCTGAAAGAACGAATAACCGATAAGCTCCATCGCCTCGGAACTCAGGGTGGTCTTCTTCGCGTCGATATAAACGTCGCTCGTGCGGCCGCTTACAAGTTTGAACTTGCCTTCCGGGTCATGCTGAAAAGACCTTACATAGAGTATCTCCAGCAGATGGGCCTTGTATTCCTGTCCCATTACCTGATTGTCCGCATTATACATGGCTTACTCCTTCTCTGCCGTTGATTTTTGTTTATCTTTAATATAATAACGCATCCTACGGCGCATGTTCAAGTGAAATCAGAAACAAGCCAAACCAGGGTGCTTGACTTGTTCCAATGAACCGGCGTATCCTTTAATCATGAGAAGAAATTCCGCCTCCATCCTTAAAAAACGCCTCGACGCCCTGTACCTGACTTATGACAGGAGATACCTTGCAAGCGATCCGCTCCTCTTCGTCCACAGGTACAAGACCTCCAAAGACCGCGAGATCGTGGGGCTTATCGCCTCGTCGCTCGCCTACGGCAGGGTGGATGGGATAAAGCGCAGCGTCGAGGCCGTTCTCAATGAGATGGGGGCGATGGGCGCATCCCCTTACGAGTTCGTCATGCGTTTCGACCCGGCCAAAGACAAAAAGACCTTTGACGGATTCGTCCACAGGTTCAACAGAGGGGAGGACGTCCGCTGCCTCATATACTTCATAAGGCAGATGATAGAGGGGAGCGGCTCCATTGGCGGGTTTTTCATGAGGGGCTACTCGAACGATGCGCCGGACATAAAGGAGAGCCTGACAGCCTTTACAAAAGGCGTGCTTGCGCTCGATACCGCGAACGTCTACGGGAGCAGGATTTTACCAAAAGGCGCGGGGGTGCGGTTCTTTTTTCCCTCGCCTTCCGACGGCAGCCCGTGCAAACGCCTCAACCTCTACCTGCGCTGGATGGTCAGAAGGAACGACGGACTCGACTTCGGCATCTGGAAGCAGGCTGACCCGGCGAAACTCATCATACCGCTCGATACGCACATCGGACGCATCTGCCGCAATATCGGCCTTACCAAACGCGCCATACAGGACTGGAAGACGGCCGTTGAGATAACCGCCAGCCTCAGGACGCTCGACGAGAGCGACCCGGTAAAGTACGACTTCGCCGTCTGCCGGCTGGGCATCCTTGAGGCCTGTCCCAGAAGGAAGGACGCGGATAAGTGCGCCGCGTGCAGGGTCGGTGATATCTGCGTTCTGTAACGGAAAACAGGTTGACCAAGCCGCCGGACCCGCGCCTCACTCTCCAGAAATCCCTTTGACAGAAAGACCTCGTTAGGTTAACATCACAGGGGAAATAGCCATAGTATAACCTTTGCCAATATCAATGACCTGGTCGTTATACCGGCGTCAATTATAACGGCAAGTTCCGCCGCAGCCCTGAATCGGCAAAGGCGCGCAGATGCGCGGACATGCGGACGACGCCGGGACAAAGGCAGCATCGACAGGACAACCGCGACCATGATGACTACAAAGGGCGTTTTGAAAGAAAAGAGGCAGTCTGCGGGCCAGCCCATGCAGATTCAAGAGGTCTTCGACCTCATCCATGATGACGTAAAGCGCATGGAGGAAGGGTTTATCCAATCCCTCAACTCCAACGTCTATCTCGTCAGCAAGGTGGGCACGTATATCCTCAACAGCGGCGGCAAACGCTTCAGGCCGATGATATTCCTCCTTGCCGCGCGGCTTTGCAACTACACGGGCGAGCGGCACATACCGCTTGCCGGCGTCATAGAGTTCATACACACGGCCACGCTGCTGCACGACGACGTGGTTGACAACGCGGCATTGAGGCGCGGCAACGCCGCGGCCAATACGGTCTGGGGCGACGGCGCAAGCATACTCGTCGGCGACTATCTCCTGTCAAAGGCCTTTTCCGTGGCCGTTATGAACGGAGACACGCGCGTGCTGAACGTGCTCTCGCAGACTACGACCCGCATGGCCGAGGGAGAGGTGCTCCAACTCATGAAGCACAGCGACGCCGCCACAACCGAACAGGAATACCTCGACGTCGTCATCAACAAGACCGGCGTCCTGCTCTCGGCGGCCGCGCGCATAGCGGGCGTGATCTCCGGCGTGGGCGCCGATAAAGAGGCCGCGCTCGCCAGCTACGGCCTCGGCCTCGGCACGGCCTATCAACTGATGGACGACTGCCTCGATTACATCTCCACCGACGAGGACCTCGGCAAGGGAGTTGGCAACGACCTGCGTGAAGGCAAGGTCACCATGCCTCTTATACACGCCTCGCGCACCGCCACCGGGGCCGAACGCGCCCTCTTGAAAGAGACGATAGAGGCGGACGAACTTACGGACGAACGCCTTGCCGCCGTCCTTGAGATCATCCACAAATATAAAGGCATAGAATACACAATCGCGCGCGCGCAAAACTATATCGAAGACGCAAAAGAAGACCTCGCCCTGTTCGAGCCGGATATCAACAAGGCGGCGCTCATGGCCGTAGCCGACTTTGTTATCGAGAGAAAATATTAGTGAATAATAAGGCCGTCGCCAAAAAAATCCTCGACATACTGAAAGAAGAATTCCCAAACCCATCCGGCGGCCTCGTCTTCACAAACCCCCTTGAGCTCCTCATAGCAACCATCCTCTCGGCCCAGGCCACTGACAAACTCGTCAATACGGTTACACCCGGCCTCTTCAAAAGATACAAGACAGCGTCCAGCTACGCGGATGCGCCGATAGAAGAAATAGAAGCGGCCATAAGCAGGGTGAACTTTTTTCACAACAAGGCCCGCTCTATCAGGAACTGCTGCAAGATGCTCGCGGATGAATTCGGCGGCAAGGTGCCCAAGACCCTCGACGAGCTTGTACGGCTGCCCGGAGTAGGAAGAAAGACCGCGAATATCGTTCTTGGCAATGCCTTCGGCATAGCCGCACTTGCCGTTGATACGCACGTAAGGCGCGTGGCAAACAGGCTCGGCCTGAGCAAGGCAAGCGACCCGGATAAAATAGAAGCAGACCTGTGCGCGATAATAGACAAGGGCCGGTGGACCGAGACGACTCATCTCTTTATCCTCCACGGCCGGACTATTTGCAAGGCCCGGGGGCCGTTGTGCGAAAGATGCCGGATAAACATGTACTGTGAATACTATAAGGCGGGCCTGAAGGAAACGAAGGGATAAAAAAATCCGGCTATGCGCGCAATCGTATTTGACGGAAAACCAAGTTATTGCCTGGTCTATCAGGTTGGCGCCAAAGACAAACGTTAGCGCACACGCGGAAAACCTCAACATATCCTCGGCAACTGCTCGCCTGAGAGCATATCCAGTATTCGCGTATTGCCCACCGAGGTCTCAAGCAAGACTCTACCCTTCGGCTTCTCTATTACCGTGCCGATGAGCGCGGCGTCAATGCCGAGCGGGTGCGCCCTCATGGCGGCAATGACGGCTTCAACGTATTCCGGCGAGACTACCGCCACGAGCTTGCCTTCGTTGGCAAGGTAGAGCGGGTCGAAACCCAGCAGCTCGCATGCCCCGCGCACCGCGTCTCTAACAGGTATGGCGTCTTCAATCAGGGAAATGGCCGTATTGGACGAGATGGCAAACTCGTTCATTACCGTTGCAAGCCCGCCGCGCGTCGGGTCGCGCATCGCCTTTATGCCGCCTGAACCCGCTTTGAGCATCATTTCGACCAGACCATGCAGGGCGGCGCAGTCGCTCTCAACCGGCACGTCCATGCGTATACCCTGCCTGTGCGTCATGATGGAGATGCCGTGGTCGCCCATCGTCCCTGAGACTATGACCTTATCGCCGGGCGCAATCCGCAATGGCGTAAGCTCGACGGAATCCGGCAGCACCCCGATGCCCGCGGTATTAATAAAGAGCTTGTCGCCCTTGCCGCGCTCGACCACCTTTGTGTCTCCCGTGACAATCTGAACGCCTGCCTTCTTAGCCGTTGCGGACATGGAGGCCGTAACGCGCCTTAGCTCGTCCATGGGAAGGCCCTCTTCGATGATAAAAGACGCGCTCATGTAGACCGGCCCGGCCCCGCCAACGGCCAGATCATTTATCGTGCCGCAGACCGAAAGTTTACCGATATCGCCGCCCGGAAAGAATATCGGATTGACGACGTAAGAGTCGGTCGTAAAGGCGAGGCGCCCGGCCGGCATGGTAAAAACGGCCTGGTCGTTCAACGGCGCGAGAAACGGGTTTGTAAATGACGGCAGAAAGACCTCTTCCATAAGGCTGCGGCTGAGGCTCCCGCCGCTGCCGTGGGCAAGCAGGACGCGTTTGACGTCCGGGCGTGGGGAATTGGACATCTACCCTCCTTCGGGCCTTTTACCGCCTGGGGTTATTTTTATATCGACGGTCATGCCTATCTTGAACGGTGTCTTGTCGATAAGGCGTATCTTTACCTGAATGACCTTCATGTCGAGGTTCTTCGCCGGATTGTTCGGCCTGACGCCGCGCGGGCCGACATAGTCCGCAATCTCGTCAACCACCCCGGCATAGACGCGCTCAGGAAAGGCGTCGGATGCGACCGAAACCGGGTCTCCGAGATGGATGCGGCCGGCGTCGGTCTCGTCGACTTCGGCGTTGACGCGAAGCGCGTTTATGTCGGCAACGGCCAGTATCGGCGTTTCCGGCACGACCGATTCGCCTTCTTCAAGGTCCTTGCGTATGACCCTGCCGTCGATAGGCGACCTTATGATGGTCTTGTCGAGCAGGCTCATGTAGTAATCGACCGTGGCCTCGGCGCGTTTGACCGACTCCTCATGGAAACGTATCGTCTCTTTTTTAGGCCCGGCCATGAGGACTCTGAATTCGGCCTCGGCCTCACGGACCCGTGCCCCGGCCGTCCCATTGGCCGCGGCCCGCTCATCGAAAGCGGCATCCGGCAATAACCCCTGACGGTGAAGCTCGGAAGCGCGCTCGTAATCCGCTTTTGCGCGGACGGCCTCGGCGCGGTTCGCGTCAAGGGCAGCGCCGGCCTTTTGCAGCTCCTCTACCCGCGCGCCGGAGGCAACCTCGGCAAGCCTGGCGCGGGCGGCGGCGAGCTCGCCGCGGGCCTCGTCCACCTTGGCGTCCAGATCCGTCGAAAGAAGGGTCGCAAGCACGTTGCCCTTTTTAACGTCGTCGCCCTCTTTTACCATCGTCGCCCTCTTTTACCCGCATGCTTGCGGTGCGCGCGGAGCGGAGGTCGATGCCGACCTCTATCTGTCCGCCGGGCATGGCCTCGACCCTGCCCTCGGCAGCGACATAGCGCGGCAACAAGACCGGGTGCGACGCAGGCGGCCGGACGGACGGGGCAATTAAAAAATAACCGGCCGCGAACGCGATGCCGATAAGCGCGAATATGACGAGCCTCTTATATGACATGATTCGCCCCCTGCAACCTTCCGTCTTCGAGATGCACGACCCTGTCGGCAAGCTCTTCAGCCTTCGGGTCATGGCTTATTATAACGACGGCCTTGTCTGCCGAGCGCGCGAACTCGTGAAGGAGCGCAAGGACCTCCTTACCGGTCTTTGAGTCAAGATTGGCCGTAGGCTCGTCAGCGAGTATGATGGCCGGGTCTCCGGCAAGGGCGCGTGCAAAGGCCACGCGCTGTTTCTCCCCGCCGCTTAAATCCTTAGGATAGAAATCAGCCCTCTTCTCAAGGCCCACCTGGCCGAGCAGCCGCAGCGCATCGGGCCTCACGTCGGCCTTGGGCCAGCCTTTGAGCCTCAGGACCACCTCGATATTCTCGACGGCCCTAAGGGACGGAAATAGATTGAACGCCTGAAAGACGAAGCCGAAGTGCTTCTTTCTGATATCAGGCAGGGCCGCTTCCTTAAGACCGCTCACCGTTTGACCGTCTATAAGCACCTCGCCGCTCGTGGGGCGCAAGATACACCCCATCATGGAAAGGAGCGTCGTCTTGCCGGAACCGGACGGCCCCATGATGAGAAGGACGCCGCCGCGCTCGACAACAAGGTCGACGTTGTCAACGGCGCGCACCTTGATGCTCCCCTCCTCATAGACCTTTGTGACCGCTCTTGTCTCAAGTATAGCCTGCATAATCAAACCCTGAAGACCGTAACCGGATCGAGTCTTCTGACCTTGCGTATGGAGAAGAACGCGGACGCAAAACAGGTCAGAAGGACGAGCAGAAAGATTGCGACAAGAAGACCGGGGGTGATATAGAGCGTCACCCCGAGTTTTTCTATCGAGTCTTTCGTCAATAGTATGAAGACCATGCCGCAGATATAGCCGATGACGGCGGCCATGGCGGCCTGAGTAAATATTATCTTATAAAGGTCGATATTGCGAGCGCCAACGGCCTTGAGCGTGCCGAACTCCTGTATATGCTCCATGGTGTTCGCGTAGATGGTCTGACCGACTATGGCCCCGCCTATCATAAGACCAAGCACGGCGGTAAGGAAGAAGCCCATGCCCATGCCGGTCTGAACCGTCCAGTACATGATGGTCTTGTAGATGAACCCGTTGGAGGTGAAGACGTCGTTGTCCTTCATGGTGGCGCGCAGCGCCGCTGCAACGGTTTGGACCCGGGCCGGGTCCCTGAGCTTGGCCACGATATAGGTCGTATCACCCGGCGGATAGAACCGCCGGGCCTGGTTATAAGACATGAAGATGACGGGGGCGGTCGTAAAACTCTTTATGCCGTGGGACAGACCCGCGAGCTTGAACCTGTTGGAGGACAACTCCCAAATCTGCCCTCGCTTGAGCTCTCCAAGACGCTGCGCGCTCGTATCGTCCATTATCATATACCGCCCGCCCTTGACGTCGCCCGGGCCGCCCTCGACCATCTCCCACGGTCCCGCCATGCCGGTATCAGGGTTATAGCCGATTATCTGCACCTGCTCCTGACCGCCGTTGGCGAGCTTCAAAAACCCCCAGGAAAGGATGACGCGGTCCGCCCACAGGACCTCTGGCAAGGCGCGAACGCGATTTATGCGGTCGTCGGGAAACGGGTTTGCAAAATCGAAGTTCTGGATATTGCGGGAAGTGACCCAGATATCGGCGTCCACGTGACGGATGACCGCCGACGCGTTGCCCATGAACCCGAAGTACATCGCTATCTGCATAAGGGTCAGTATGGTGGAAAAGACAATGCCTATGAGCGTGGTCGCAAGGCGTCCCTTCTCGTGAAAAAAGGTCTTAAGAGCGAGAGTGTAGATACGCACCCCTCCTTATGCGCGGATAAACGCTCCCGCGGATAGGCCTATTTTAGCCCAAACCGTATCGAAAAAAAAGGGGAACCCTTTATTACAAGAGTCCCCCCGTTCCGGCGGCCAAAGGACAACCCGGCCTGATTTCGAGTTTCACTAAACTATGATAATACCTTTGACGGCGTCCTCTGTATCCAGTACTGCTGCGCGATGGAGAGCAGGTTGTTGATGAGCCAGTATATGACGAGCCCGGCCGGGAATTTGAGGAACATGAAGGTAAAGACTATAGGCATGAACATCATTATCTTGGCCTGCGTCGGATCGGCGGTCGTGGGCGTCATCTTCTGCTGGATGAACATGGTCGCACCCATGACAAGCGGGGTGATGTAATACGGGTCTTTCGAGGACAGGTCGTGTATCCACAGGCCGAGCGGCGCATGACGAAGCTCTATCGCCACGTAGAGGACTTCATAAAGGGCGATGAATACGGGTATCTGGAGCACCATCGGCAAACAGCCGCCGACCGGGTTTATCTTATAGCGCTTGTAAAGCTCCATCATCTCCTTGTTCAGGCGCTCTTTGTTGTCCTTGTGCTTCTCCTTCAGGTAGGCGAGCTGCGGCTGAATCTTCTGCATATCGCGCATGGAGGTGAGGCTGTGCTTGGTAAGGGGATAGAATACGACCTTCAGTATCACGGTGAAAAGGACGATGGCCAGACCGTAGTTCACGAGATAGCGCTTGAAAAAATTGAGCACAACGAGGGACGGCTTTGCCAGGAACGCGAACATGCCGAACTCGATGGCCCCCTCGAGCCCGTTTTTCTTTGAAAGAAGAAGGTCATACTCTTTCGGGCCCATAAAGATGCCGTAGTTGACGGTAGCAACGGTCCCCGGCGCAACGCTTATCGGAAGCTCAAAGGCCGTAACGGCCCTGGCATCGGTTGCAACGTGAGTCTTCCAGTTTGCCGTCGTATCCGGGGCGGGTATGATGGCCGCAAGAAAATATTTGTCCTCCATACCGAGCCACTTTGGCGCGCCAATACCCGACTCATCCGGGTCTTTTTCATTTGCGCGCAGGACCTTGTCTTTCGCGTAGGCAAGAGGGCCGCTGTGATAACCCGTGGCGTCCTTGCCGGCCTTATCAGCGTTGAGCGTGGTAACGGCCGTTGCGACAATCTCTTTTTTGGTCGGGTTTTCAAAGGTCAGCTGGACGTTTGCAAGATATGCGCCGGCGTCAAACCTGTAACGCTTCTCAACGCGCAGGCCGGCTGCGGTGGTTCCCGTAAAGACAAGCTCTTTGGTCTCGGCGCCCGCAAGCGTTATCTCGCTGCTTGAAGGGTCGAAGACGATATCTTCGCTAATATCCGCCTGCCGGACGGAGGTATCCATGGAGCCTATGGTCATGACCGAGGCCGACAGGTTGATGGGAACGGCGCCCGGCTCCAGGGTGGAGGCGAACTTCTTAAGTTCCCAGCTCCTGACTGCGCCGCCCTTATTCGTGAAAACGGCCTTCCAGAGCGGCGTTTCGACCGTTGAAAAGACCTCTTTAACCTGAACAGGGGATTTTACCGGCGCGCCCTTTGAATGAACGGTATTTACGGAGACGGAGGCGTTGGCCTGCGCCGGGACCTGCGCCTGCGGTTTTTCGCCGCTTGAGGCAGCGGGCGGCTTGGGCGGGCTAATCCATTTTAAGAAATACGGGTAAGCAAAAAGAATTACAATCGAAATAATGACCGCGATGATTACCCGTTTCCCTGAATCGTTATCGTTATTCATTATCCTTGATTGTTTTAGCGTGAAAGGTTAAAGGGACGGGGTCGTAACCGCCGCTGTGTAAGGGTTGACACCGTAAGAGTCTGCGGCCGGCAAGATAGCCGCCGTAAAAGGCCCCGTGTATATGGACCGCTTCTTTGGCATAATCCGAACAAGACGGATAAAACCTGCAAGAAGGCGGCAGGAACGGCGATACGGCCGATTTATAAAGATATAACAACGTCTTGATAAATGTCTTCAATATGTTCCTGGTCAAACGAGGTAGAAGCGCCGGTCCGTAGAAAACAGCCTCTTTCAATCGGCTTATTACGTTCGTTCTTGATTGCAGCTTATTCGCGGCGCCTGTATCAATACAGATTCCAACTCAGCAGCCGCCGCGGAATAATCGGTAACGGCCTGCGCGCTCTTGACGGATATCATTATATCCGTAGGGTTTGAAATGCGTCCTTTGTTCAAACGAAAAAATTCGCGGATATATCTTTTAAGACGGTTGCGTATTATAGCTCCGCCGACCCTGGCGCTTACGGCAAGACCGAGCCGTGACGCGGTAAGGTTATTTGGCATGAGCCATATATTAAAACTTCTGGTCGAGCGTCTCTTGCCGTGGGTTTTTATCTTTGTGAATTCCTCAGGCCTTAAGAGACGTTCTTTTTTGGTAAAGGTTTTCGAGGTTATGATCACGGCCAATACCGGTAACGGATACCCACATGTTCAAAAAGCCTTGTTAAACGAACAAGGCCTTTCTGGTTTACGTAAATTTCATCGCTTATAATCGTCTTGATGCATGAGACGAATTATACAGGGAGAAACCATAATTACCCGGCGCAGTATCCGGGCATCCCGGCGGTTTTGACGTTAACGTAAAAAAATGTTTTTTACTTATTGGTGCTTACGGTGACGGAAAGGTGCTTGCGGCCCTTTGCGCGCCTTCTGTTGATAACGTCCCTGCCGCCTTTTGTAGCCATACGCTCCAGAAACCCATGCGTCCTTAATCTCTTTTTATTGCTTGGCTGATAAGTCCTCTTCATCTCCCACCTCTTGTGCGGCGTTCTTGCCGTTCTTTATTCCCCATGTCTATCAGAACTTATTGACAGAACCTGCCGGGGCAAACAGATATTTAGCCATACAACGGCTGATAATGTCAAGGGTTTTTATAGGAATATCGGTGTTGCTATAAGTATATGTTTTAAAATCAACCATCTTTTTGAATGATTATAATCTCATCGGCATGACTATATACGTATAGTCCTGTCTGCCGGCCGGCTGCAATATGCCTGGAGAAAGCGAATCTTTAAGACGTATCATGATCGTTTCTTCTTCCATGGCCTCAAGGGCGTCGATAAAATACCTGGCGTTGAAGGCAACCTCAAGCTCTTCGCCCTTATAATCCGAATCTATCTCTTCAACCGCTTCTCCTATATCAGGCGACGATGACGAGATGACGAGTTTACCGTCGCCAAAAAGCATCTTCACTCCTTTTATCTTATCGGGTGAGATAATTGATACGCTTTTAAGCGACGATAGGAACGCCTCTTTATTGATAAGGATATCCTTGTCGTTATCTTTTGGTATAACCTTGCTGTAATCGGGAAACTCACCTTCGAGCAGACGGATATTTATGATTGTATTGTCCTTTTTCATAATGGCGCTTTTTTGCGTTATTGATATCTTGTATTCGTCTCCGGCCTCGTCCAGGAGTCTTTTAAACTCCATCATGCCTTTACGCGGCACAAGGACGTCTATCTTCTCGCCTTTTTTGCTCCCTTTCTCGTCACCGCGCTCAATATAGGCAAGCCTGTGGCCGTCCGTGGTGACAAGCCTCAACTTCGATCTTTCACGCTCCAGCTTGAAACCGTTTATATTATAGCGGGTCTCGTCCGTTGAGACTGCAAAGGCCGTCTTATCTATCATCTCTTTAAAGACCGGCCCGTCTATGTCATCAAAACTTTTTTCTTCATAGGTTGGGAATGCCGGAAAATCCTTTGCAGGAAGACCCATAACGGTAAACCGCGCCTTGCCAAGCTTTATAGTGACCCTGTCGTCTTTTCCGGCAACGACACTGATAGTCTCTTCCGGTTTTTCCTTCATCTCCTTGATTATATCAAAGAGTTTTCTGGCGTTTACGGTTATCGAGCCGTTTTCCGAGACATCGGCTTGCGTCGAATCCTTGATAAAGACTTCAAGGTCCGTTGCCGTTATATCAACCCTGCCGTTGTTGGCTTCCATTAATACGTTTGAAAGTATAGGCATTGTATTTCTTCTCTCGACTATGCCTTGCATCCTCTGTAACGTTTTTAAGAATTCTGATTTGTCTATCGTAAACTTCATCTGATCTGTCTCCTTTTTATATATGGAGGTTTTGTCTGCCGACCTTATATTAGTATATTATCTTAAAGAAAAAAAAGCAGTAGTACCAGTGTATGTTGGTAAGTTGATAACGGCAAGAGCCGTTGAATTTTCTTGAGGAAAACAACGTTGTAAACTGTGCGTCGACGCTCCTGTTTATCAACAGAACTACCGTAAGAAAATGAATAAGCCCACGGCGTAGAATATGGCCAACTACAAGTCAACCGTTTATCAACATCTTGCACCGGCATTTCAATGACGGAAAAGACACGTTATAAAATATATATCAAGAATCAGTCCAATAGCAAGCGCTGCAACTTCTACGGCTTATTATACTTATGAGATACCGAGATTTTGTTTAATGGACCTTAACGTGTGTTTGAGTTCGGGTTTCTCAAGAAGGTCGCGCGTTATCTTTTTTACGGCGTGTATAGCCGTTGAATGGTCTTTACCCCCGAAGGAAGAACCGATTTCAGGATAAGAAAATTTACCGCACTCGCGGGCGATATACATGGCGACCTGGCGCGGATATGCGATGGTCTTATGACGCCTCTTGGAACGAAGATCGGAAAACTTCATGTTAAAATAGACGGACACGGCCTTTTGTATCTCTTCGATGGTCAGAAACTTCTCTTCTTTTTTCTTAAGAAGGTTGCGTAACGCCTCTTTACTCGTCTCAAGGGTGATTTCAGAGCCGGTAAGGCTTGAAACGGCGATAATCCTGTTGAGAAATCCCTCAAGCTCGCGGATATTCGACCCGGAAACCGACGCGAGCCACTCGGCTACGTCATCCGGTATCTTTACACCCTCGGCCTTGGTCTTGTTGCGCAGGATGGCTATCTTGGTCTCTATATCCGGCGGCTGAATATCGGCGACAAGTCCCCATTCGAAGCGGCTCCGTAGACGTTCTTCGATGCCGTCGATATCCTTCGGGTACTTATCGCTCGTCACGACAATCTGACGGTGTGACTCATAGAGCGCGTTGAATGTATGAAAAAACTCCTCCTGGGTGCGTTCCTTGCCTGCCCAAAACTGTATGTCGTCTATAAGGAGAATGTCGACGTTGCGGAACTTGCCTCGGAACTCCGTCATCTTCTGGCGGCTTACGTAATTGATGAAATCGTTCATGAAACGTTCGGAGGTGTAATAACAGACCTTTGCCTGCGGGTTATCGAGCAGGACCTTGTGGCCTATGGCCTGTAATAGATGCGTCTTTCCGAGACCGACACAGCCGTAGATAAATAGCGGGTTATATTTACTTGCAAGGTTGGTCGTAACGGCGGACGATGCCGCGTGGGCAAATGCGTTTGCCTTGCCCACGACGAAGTTGTCGAAGGTATAACGGGCGTTGAGCATGGTCTCGCGCACGGCCTTTGCCTTTGCGCTCACCTCTTTGGCAGAGGCCTTTTTGGGCGCGGAAGCGGTCTTTGTCTCGTCAGAGTCTATCTTCCAGCAGATATGGAGCTCGCCGCCCGTCACTATCCTCATAACCTCTTGTAAAAGGGCGGCATAATGCTCCTTGACCCATTCAAGAAAGAAACGATTAGGCACGACAAGGGTAATCGAACCGTCAACGGCTGCATCCTCTTCGGATGCAGCCTGTATGGGTTTAAACCAAGTCGCAAAATGCTGAGGGCTTACGTTCTCGGCCAGCCGGTCAAGACACCCCTTCCAGATTTCTTCGGTTTGCATTGCTATATCGCCTTGCATATAAGTCTTTGCCACGAGGTTTTGGTTGGCCGTGTGTTGAACGGTATAAATGTTTATAAGGAGCAATCAGCGGTGCGAAGCAGACTTGGTAGAAAAAGCCTTATGACCTTGTCACACGCGCTAAAAACTGTTCACAGGGTTATACACAGATGTTAATAACTGGGGTGGACCAAGTAGATGTTTAGAATACCAGAGACCGCTGGGGTTTTCAAGGTATTTTATGAGGTCTTGAGGCTGCTTAAAATCAGCAGATAATTCATATAGTTATATGATTAAGAGAGATGAGTTACGGATAAAGCCCTCTGACGTTGATGGCCTCGGCCACCCTTTTGACGCCGAGTATGGTTGCTGCCGTCCGCATGTCTACCTTGTCTTTTCGGGAGATATCAAGCACCTCATGGAACGACTTTGAGATGATGCTCGTAAGCCGCTTTTTTATCTCGGCCTCGTCCCAGAAGTATCTCTGCAGGTCCTGGACCCATTCGAAGTAAGAGACGACCACGCCGCCGGCGTTTGCGAGTATGCCCGGGATGACGAATACACCGGCGTCGGCAAGGACCTTGTCGGCCTCGTTGGTGATCGGGTTATTGGCGCCCTCGGCGATTATCCTTGCCTTGATATTGCGCACGTTGCCGATGTGTATTTGTCCTTCGAGCGCGGCAGGCACAAGCAGGGTTGCGGGAGCGCCAAGCAACTCGTCAACGGACATGTTCGTGCCCGGACGAAACCCGCAGACGGTGCCGGTATCAGCCTTGTGTTTTGCCAGGGCGGCTATATCAAGACCGTCGTTATTCAAGACGCCGCCCTTGCTGTCCGCCACGCCGATGACCTTTGCGCCCACGGAGTCGAGTATGCGGGCCGCGTGAAAACCGACCTTGCCGAACCCGAGCACGGTCACGGTCATGCCTTTCATAGAGAGGTTAAGGTGCTTGAGCGCCTCCATGACGGTGATGACGAGTCCGTCGGAAGTGGCCGAGGCCCTGCCGAGGGAGCCGCCGATGCATACGGGTTTGCCCGTGACCACCCCTGGGACGCTGTACCCCTTTATCATGGAAAAGGTGTCCATCATCCAGGCCATGGTCTGCTCGTCGGTATATACGTCGGGCGCGGGTATGTCGGATTCCGGGCCGATGAATGTGCTTATTTCATAGGTATAACGGCGCGTAAGGCGCATCAATTCGCCCTGCGACATGCTGGTCGGGTCGCAGGCCACCCCGCCCTTCGCGCCCCCGAAGGGCAGGTCCACGACAGCGCACTTCCAGGTCATGAGCGCGGCGAGCGCGGTTATCTCGTCAAGGGTCACGTGCGGATGATAGCGTATCCCGCCCTTTGCCGGGCCTCGCGCGGTGTCGTACTGGACCCTGTAGCCGGTAAAAAAGCGGATGCGGCCGTTGTCCATCTGCACGGGCACGGAGACGATAAGCGAGCGCCTTGGGATGCTTAAACGCTCGAATGTGGCGGGCGGCAGGTTGAGGTGCTTGTTGGCGGCCTCGAGCGTGGCCAGGATTTCGTGAAAAAAACCATTCTCAGCGGTCATAGCGCTTCCTTTTGTGAAAGGTCTTCAAGATATTCCATCCGTCGGCCGGGCCAGGGTCATACCGGGATTACGACCTGCCAATTAAATGTCAGAAAGCAGGTTTTGTCAAGTCTTCTTATAAAGGTAAAAAAATGGCGCGTATTGCATCGCGGCAAGGCCTCAACCAATGCGGGATATCAAAGCGGGTTGCCTTTGAAACTCTCTGAGACCGCATGTATGACGTCGTTGTCGATAGTGGATTTGGCCATTGTCGCGGCAACGCCGAGCGCGCGCGCACAGAGGCGGTTCAAGAGCCTGAGGGTGCCGCCGCTCATTTCGTGGACGCGGCCGGCGGTCTTTTCGTCAAAATCGGCGGATGCTGCGTTTGTGCCGGCAAGGACGTATCTTGGCACGGCGGCAAGCCGTTTTGCAAGGTATGCCCGGGTCTCGCCCGCGGAAATAGGCGAGAGGGTCTGGTGTACGGTGATTTTCGAGTTTGTCTCGCGAAAGGCCGGAGTCTTGAGTCTTGCGCCGAGCACAGGCAGCCCAATGAGGACGACCTGAAGGTATTTATGGCGCATTAGTTCGCCCACGAGCGCGAGGCACTCGTCGCAGAGCTCGTTGGCGCGGTCGATGACGATGAGGGCGCCTCCGCCCTTGAGGTGGTTCTGCTCTATTGCCATGGTCAGGCTTAGAAGGTCGTCTTTCAGAGACCCTGCCGTGGAGCAGCGGAACTCGGCGTCTATCGCCCGAAGGAACGCGCGTTTGTCGCTGTATGCGTCAAGCAGGAAGGCGACCATTATCTTCTCGCCGTTGAGCCTGCGTATAAGCTCGAAGGCCGCGGAGGTCTTTCCTGCGCCGGGTGTGCCCTGTATGAGGACGTGTCCCGCGCGCTTTTTTATGGCCCCGAGCGCCGCATCAATGGCGGGAGCGACGCCGGAATGGTTGACGAAGTACCGCGCATCGGGTTCTTCGGTCAGAGGGTCTTCGAGAAAGCCGTAGTATTCCATGTAACGGCGCCGGACTGAGGCGTCATCAAACGGCCTGGCGGAACGCTTGAACTCCTGGAGCTTTACGATAGACAGGGTATCGAGGAGCCGGGGGTTTTTGGACAGGGCGGTCCTGAAGGCTTTCTCAGCCGCCTCGGGAAAGCCGGAGGCCAGGTAGATATTCCCGAGAAAACGCCAGGCCTCGGGTATCTCCGGGTTTGCCGTCAGCAACTCGCGCAGCACCTCGCCCGCCTTTAACGCGGTGGCAAGGTCGCGGCTGTAGTGGGTCCACGCAAGGTAGGCCTTGTACTCGGCCTCTTGTGGATTAAGGACTGAAATCTCCTTGAATAATTCGACCGCGGCCGGATAGTCTTTTGCGTTAAGGGCCGTTTTGGCCTGTCCAAAGAGCCGCTCGGCGTTAAATAGGGCCGCTGGCGCTCTCTGGGGCACAGGTTGAGGGCCGGGTTGGACAGGCGGCTCTATAACAACGGCCGGTTCCGCAACCACGGTAACAGGGATGGGTTCAAAAGTCGTCTCTCCCGGCTCCGGGATGGGCGCGCCTGCGTCCTCTTCCTCTTCCCCGGCCTTTTGCGTCCTTATCATGCCCGTGATGATAAAGGCCATGGCAAGGGACTCGGCGCGGTGACGGAGGAGGGCTGAGGCGTCCATGGCCTGGGTCAGGGTCATATTGCCGTCAAATAACTTTAAAAAGCGCGCCTCTTGCAGGTTCAGGTCGAAGTCCGCGGACCGGTACCTGCCGGTATAGGTTGCGGCCTTGTACACGGTATCAAGGTATGGTTTGAGGTCGGTTTCGAGTCTTTGGGCCGGGTAAAAGCCGTGGCTCAGTCCTTCGAGGATGAGAAAGGCCGGGTGCGCCGGGGCCTGCTCTATGCCGGATGAAACCACGGCGGCCGTATGGTACGCGAATGTGCCGTCGGGCAGGCCCATTACCTTCCATATCCTGCGTTTGAACTGCGAGGCCAGAAATTCGTTGAGCTCGCGTTCGGTTATAAGTCCCATGGATATCAGGACCTCGCCGTGGCGGCGCTTTTCGTTTACGACCTTTTCAAGGGAGAGCTCATAGTCGGTCTGCGTTATGACCTTTTCGGCGACGAGCAGCCTGCCGATGACCTCGTTGAGGACGTTGGACGAGGCGGCGACGAGCCGTCCGTTTTTGAAGAAGAAGTGGCGCATAGTCTGGCCGCGCGCGATATCAAGCACGCCGCAGGGGTCTGGTTCAACGTATATGCGATGGAGCAGTTGTGGCAGACTGGTTTGGGAGAGGTTGCCGCGTAGTTCTTGCAAGACGTCCTCCTTGGTAATAAATCATGCCCCCGCCCTTGGGTGCGAGGTGGACGGTTAACCGTGCTCGCGCAGCGCCGTAAGGACCTTGTTAAAGATAATCCTTACCGCTGTTGCGTAATGAACGTAGTCGTCGAGCAGGCCGGCGCCCGGGTCCTTTCCTTTATAATCGGCCCGTTTGGCAAGGGCGGTAAGCTCTTCGGAGCCGGCCACGAGTATGCCTTCGGGCCTGTCGGCAACGATACGCTGCCTGAGTTCGATGCGCCGGTAGAAGGCGTGGGCCTCGGTCAGGAGATGATAGTCGCCCTCTTCAAGCATGCCGGCCGCAAAGAGCCGTTTCAGCGCCTTGCGGGTCTGGCCGATACGCAGGCTCTTGTCGTGGTTGCCGGCGAAAAGTTGAAGCGCCTGGGTCAGGAACTCGATGTCGTTCAGGCCGCCTCTGCCCGCTTTCAGATTATACCTGTCATTTGTTTCTTTGGCAATTTCTTCCTCCATCCGCGCCCTGATGCGGAGCATCTCGTCGACGTCCCCGGCCGTAAGAGGCCTTGAATAGACGACCTCGGCAAGCTCCATCAGGACTGCCGAGCCCGCGGCGATATCGCCCGCGACGGCGCGGGCCTTTAGCCAGGCCTGGCGCTCCCATACGGAGGTCTTTGACGCGTGGTAGGACAAAAGCGCGTCGCAAGATACGACAAGCGGGCCGGAACTGCCCGAAGGCCGAAGCCGCGCATCCACGTCGAATACAAACCCCTCGCGCGTGCGAAGCGTCAGTATGCTGATGATGCGTTGGGCGAGTTTGACGAAGTACTCGTGGCAGCCTATGGGTTTCGGTCCGTCAGTCCTGCATTCGTCTCCGGTCTCCCCGTAGACGAAGACGATGTCGAGGTCCGAGCCGTATATCAGCTCGCGGCTGCCGAGTTTGCCCAGTCCGAGTATCGTGAACCAGCCGCTCAGCGGCGCGCCGTAGACGGGCCTGAGCGCAGTTTCGGCGATGCCGAGCGCGGCATTGAGCGCGGCCTCGGCAAGAAGGGTGATCTGCACCGTTATCTCGCGCCCGGTCAGGTTGCCGCGCACGTCGTTTACGCCTATCCTGAAGACCTCCTGGTTTTTGAGACGGCGCAGTTCCTCAAGGGCCTCTTCATAGTCCGCGTTCACGTCGAGTCCGGCCAGAAATTCGCCTTTGCGCCTGTATGGTACGGAGGAGTCCTTTGACAGGAGCATATCGAGGCTCTCAGGCCGCTCGATAAGCCTCCTTGAGAGAAAGACGCTCGTGCCGAATATCTTCATAAGCTCGTCTATGACCGCCGGGTTTTCCGCAAGGAGCGAGTAGAAGGTCGGGCGCGGGCCTATGGAAAAGATGAGGCGTTCGAGAAATGCCAGGGCCTTGTCAGGTTCAGGCGAGCATGCGGCGCGATGGATAAAGACGGGCATGAGACGCGCGAGCAGGACGATGGAACGCGCCCCGAGGCGCAGTGTCTGAGATGCGCCTCTTAACCTGAAGAGACAGGCCGCCGTTGCCTCAAGCTCCTTGAAACCGGCCTGGCCGAGCCTTGTCGCGGCCTCGCCCTCGGCGAGGTCCGGGGCCAGCAGCATGCGTATCTCATCCGGTATGCCCGCGTCAAGGTCCTCTTCCGAGTAGAATAAAGACCGGTATATATCGTGGATGAGGCCGGTGGCGCGCTTATAGGCCTCCCACAGGGCCGCGCCCGCGTCCACGGCATGCTCGTCTCTAAAACCCATCATGCGGGCGAGTCTTAAGAGTTCGTCAGGCAGCGCTGGTATGGTCTGGCTCTGTGCGCCTTCGACTATCTGTATGCGGTGCTCGAGCCTGCGGAGGAACACATAGCCGTCTCTGAGGTTGGCGGCCTCCGTTGCCTTTACAAGTCCGGCCGCCTCCAACGCGGCCAGGGCGTGCAGGGTTGAGCGATGGCGCAGCGTCCTGTCCCTGCCGGAATGTATGAGCTGCAGGGCCTGACAGAAGAACTCCACCTCGCGTATCCCGCCCTCGCCGAGTTTTACGTCCACGGTATCCGGGCTCCTGCGCAAAAGACTCAGGTCGATGCGCTCCTTCATGACCTTTATCTCTTCTATGGCCGTAAAGTCAAGAAACCTGCGGAATACGAACGGCCGCACCGTCTCGATGAACTGGCTGCCGAGGGCCGCGTCCCCGGCGACCGGGCGCGCCTTGAGCATGGCCGCGCGCTCCCAGGGCTGGCCCCACGACTCGTAATATATCTCGGCCCCGCGCAGTGATATGGCCGCCTGCCCGCCCTTGCCGTCCGGCCGCAGGTTGAGGTCGACCCTGAAGACGAACCCCTCGTCGGTAATCCGGGAGATGAGGCGCGTGGTCATGGACGCGGCCTTGACAAAGAAGGCGTGTAGCCCGAGGCGCGTGTGCGCCTTGTTGTCCACGCCCGTTGTCTCGCCGTTATCCGAGGCGTAGATAAAGATGATATCGATGTCGGATGAGAAGTTAAGTTCCCGGCCCCCGAGCTTGCCGAGTCCGATGACGGTCATTGCGGCCTCTTGCTCAACCCCGTCATCGTCAATATAGAGAGGCGCGCCGTGGGCGAGTTTCAGCGTGCGCATGATGAAGCCCAGGGCGGCGTCGAGCGCAACAGAGGCGAGGTCCGAGAGTTCCGTAACCGTCTCTTCAAGGGTAGCCATGTCGAGGATGTCGCGTGAGCCGATGCGAAGGTACTCTTTCTGTCTGTAGACGCGCAGCGCCCGCGCCGCCTCGTCGAAGGTGACAACGCCGCTCATGGCGGCCTCGATGCCGCTTCGGAAGGCGGCCGGGTCCCTGCGCTCAGAAAGTCCGTTGTTCATAAAGAGCCACTCGTAATACCCGGGGTTGCGTATGATGGTCGCGACGAGCGCGGGCGACGAGCCTGCTACGGCGATGAGCCGGTTGATGACGGTCTCATCCCTGAGGGAGGCGGTGATGACCTCCGGCGGGATGGTTTGGCTGAGACGCTCGACGTTATTGAGGCAGTCGCCGGGCGACGGCGAGGCCGCGGCAAGGGCGGCAAGTGAGTCTATATGCGGGGCGAACGGACCCTTGGCAAGAAGCCGGAGGTTCGTTAGCGCGGCCTTTGGCTCGCGCCAGCCCATCGCAACAAGACGGGCGAGCGCGGCTGCCTCGTCGTTTGAGAAGATTTCAATCACACTCTTTTTATATATTAATTGCTTCCAAAAGGCAAACCTTTAGCAGACCGCTGAAACCCCGGTTTCAGCGGTTGTCGAGAACCGCATTGCCGCGTCTAAATCCCTTGAAAAAAATCGTGTCTGTAATATGATATAGGTATGGGCTAAGGAGGCCCGGATGTAATGTCCGATAAGACGCTCAATAAGAAACCCGTAACAATAGTCCTCTTCAGCGGCGAGCTTGACAAGGCCATGGCCGCCTTTGTCATAGCCACCTCTGCCGCGTCAATGGGCATGCCTGTCAGCATCTTTTTCACCTTCTGGGGGCTTAACGTCATAAAGAAGCAGGGCGGTCTGATAAAAGGCTCCAACTGGATGCAGCGGATGCTCAATATTATGAACTACGGGCACGCGCGCAAGCTCGCCCTGTCGAAGATGAACATGCTCGGGATGGGCCCGGCCATGCTCAAGACAATGATGGCGAAAAAGCGCGTGCCGGACATGGCCGAGTTCATCAAGACGGCTGCCGCCCTCGGCGTGAAGTTCTATCCGTGCGAGATGTCTATGACGGTCATGGGCCTTAAGAAAGAGGACTTCTTGGACGAGCGCGAGGCTGTCATAGGCGCGGTCTCGTATCTCTCGATTGCAAAGGACTCGCAGGTCAACCTCTTCATCTGATTGACCTCGTAGTCTTATATCAACGTGCGGAGTTTGCGTGATGACACAATATACGATAGATAAATCGCTTGACGCCAGGGGATGGTGCTGTCCCATGCCCTCGGTAAAGACGGCCCTTGCGCTCGAAGGCATGGCCGACGGCCAGGTCATAGAGGTCATTACAGACGACCCGGTATCGAAAAGGGACCTGCCTGTATGGGCCGAGGCGACCGGCAACACCTTGCTGGCCGTCGAAGAGACGGATTCGACCATAAAGATATACTTGCGTAAGGGCGAGGCTCAGGCGTAACGCGGCCTTTGTCTCTTTCTTACAAATAGCAGGCTGCGTTATCGGTTGCCGGGAAAGGTCTTATATCGACGCATTCAGGGGGTATCATGCCGCGCCTCTATCACGTAGACCTTGACGCCGCCATGACATGCGGCGCGCGCATCGCCCTGCTGCCGGGCGACCCGGGCCGGGTGAGCCTCATCGCGCAGGCCATAGACCGCGTCTATGCCGAAGGCTTCAAGCCCCTTGCATCGAAGCGCGAGTTTACCACCTGCCTTGCGAGGATAAAGGGCACGCCGGTCCTTGTCACCTCGACCGGCATAGGCGGCCCGTCCGCCTCCATTGCGGTTGACGAGCTTGCCCGGCTCGGGGTTACGACCTTTATCAGGGTCGGCACTTCCGGCGCGATTCAGCCGGGCATAAAAAACGGCGACTGCGTTATTACCACCGCATCGGTCAGGCTTGACGGCGCATCCACCCATTATGCGCCGATAGAGTTTCCGGCGGTTGCCTCACACCGGGTAACCGACGCCCTTATCCGCGGGGCAAAGGCCGCGGGTGTAAGGCACCATCTCGGCATAACCGCCTCATCCGATACGTTCTATCAGGGAGAGGAGCGGACCGACTCGTTCAGAAAATACATCCTCAAGAGGTTTCGCGGCTCGACCGAAGAATGGCGGAACCTCGGTGTCCTTAATTACGAGATGGAGTCGGCAACGCTCCTGACCGCCACCGCCTCCATGGGCCTTGAAGGCGGCTGCATAACCGGGGTGGTCAACAGAGGCTCCGTGGGCAGGATTACGAAAGCCGCGCTCAGAAAAGGCGAGGATAACGCCTTGCGGGCGGCAATCGAAGCGGCGGCTTGGCTTATCGGGAACAAGGGCTGAAAAGGACGGGGCTTATGGCAGGGATGGCATATCCGGCATATAAAAGGCTCAAACGTTACGCAATTATTGGCCTTTTCATCTCAATGACCGCGTTTGCGGGCTGCGCGCCTGTTATTTCTCAAAAGACGCTTGATACGGTCGACAGGGCGGCTGTCTTCAAGGACGTGCAGGCCGAACCGGCCCGATATGCGGACAGGCCGGTATTATTCGGCGGCGCGATAATCGCGGTGGAGAACCTGACCGGCGCGACTTATGTCGAGGTCATGCAGCAGCCGCTCAACTCGCGCCTCAAGCCCGTTGACCCCGGCAATACGCAGGGCCGGTTCATTGCGGTCTTTAAAGGCTTTAAAGACCCGGCCATTTATGCGCCGGGCAGGTTACTGACCGTGGCAGGTAAGGTCTTTGGTTCGCAGACCCGGCCGCTCGGGAAGATGGACTACCGTTATCCGCTAATCGAGGTTAGCGAAGACCACCTGTGGCCCGGCCCTGGCGAGTCCGCAAGCCCGGGGGTGAGCATTGGTCTCGGGGTCGGGGTATATCGGTAGCCGCATAGCGGGCTGATTAGAGGCATCCAGGATTTATCCGCCGGTAAAGGGTTAACGGTTCAAATTAAGACTCCTGAAAAACCCCTTTTATCTGTCATTCTGAGGAGCGCTTTTGGCGCCAAAGACACAACGTTAGCGCACAAGGCGCCAAAGACACAACGTTAGCGCACAAGGCGCCAAAGACACAACGTTAGCGCACAAGGCGCCAAAGACACAACGTTAGCGCACAAGGCAACGTTAGCGCACAAGGCGCCAAAGACACAACGTTAGCGCACAAGGCGCCAAAGACATAACATTAGCGCACAAGCGAATATAAATGGCGGTTTCATTACTTGTAAATTATCCGTCGTTTTTGCGGATAATTTACATCTCGTAACTTGTTAATTTATCAAAGGCCTGAGATTCTTCGCTACGCTCAGAATGACAGAAAATACCCCTTTTTCAGGGGTCTCAAATTAAGCCCGCACCGCCTCTCTCATGGCGGCAATCGTCTTCTTGTAATCCGGCGTGCCGAATATGCCGGAGCCTGAGACGAAGACGTCGGCACCTGCCCTGGCAGCCTCCGCGATATTCGCCACCTTTATCCCGCCGTCCACCTCAAGCTCGGTCTTCAGTCCCCGCTCGTTTATCATCCTTCTGACCGTCTCCAGCTTTTTCAGCGCGCCCGGGATAAAACCCTGTCCGGAAAAGCCCGGATTTACGGACATGATAAGCACGAGGTCCACGTCGTTCAAGACCTCTTCGATGGCCGAGACCGGGGTGCCAGGGTTTATGGTGACGCCGGGGCGCGCCTTATGCTCTCTTATCGCCTGAACAACCTTGTGCAGGTGGCGGGTTGCCTCGGCATGCACGGTGATGATGGATGCGCCTGCCTTTGCAAAATCCGCGATATAGCGCTCCGGCTCCTCTATCATCAGATGGACGTCGAGCGGCAGCCGCGTCGCCCTTTTCAAGGCCTCGACGATAAACGGGCCGATGGTGATATTCGGCACGAACCTGCCGTCCATGACGTCGACGTGCAGGTAATCGGCGCCAGCGGCCTCAAGGGCCGAGAGTTCGGCGGTAAGTTTCGTGAAATCAGCCGAGAGTACGGACGGGGAAATCTTCATCATGATAGGGGTTGCGCTCCTTTAATAGGATTTCTTTGGAAGAGACCGGATAAACAGCCGCCTGAGGCGATGAGGCGTTATAGCAGGCTGCTGAAAAAGCTCCATCTGCGGCGTTGTCTTCGTCGTTCGTCACTGCGGCGCACAACAAAGTGCGCCGCAGTCCTCACTCCTCGACGCCTTGCATCTGGCTGGGATCCCATTGCGCCTTTTCTTCTTTGCAATGGGAAGATTTGAGCAGCCTGAACAAATTTTGAGTTTTCCACAACCTTATAGCAACTTGAGGAGTTCCCTGGAGATATCCGCCGGCGTTATGACGCCCATGTGCGTATACTTGATGCGGCCGTCCCTGCCGATGATAACGGTCTTTGGAATGCCGAATACCTGATAGGTATCGGAGACCGTCCCGTTAGCGTCTATGGCGATGGGAAACGTGAGGTTGTGGGCCCTGGCGAATGTCCTTGCGTCTTTCTCGGTGTCGTCGACGGCAATGGCGATAAAAGAAACCTTCTTTTTGTCGAGTCTTGCGTAAGCGCTCTGGAGTTCGGGCGCCTCTGTGTTGCAAGGGCCGCACCACGAGGCCCAGAAGTTCACGATGACGACCATCCCTTTTTTTGACTCGAGGTTCCATGTTGCGTTGTCAAGGGTCTTGAGACTGAACAACGGCGCGCGCGCGCCAAGGGCGTCGAGCCGGCTGTCCGCCAAGGCGTTCGCAGCGCCAAGCATCATCACAAGCCCGATGAGGATGATATATAGATAAGGCCTTGCGGCCTTCGAGAGGGAGTTTTGCATGATGTGGTGACCGTATCCGTTCGCCGGCGGCATATCCATCGGTCTATCTTATCCGAATCCGTTATAAATGACAAGTCCGTCTTGAACGCGGGAGCGGGCGGTTATCGAGAGGCGTCCGGGTAATTCTCAAGCAATTTGTGCTGCTGCGGTTCTTCGCCGGGGTCGCTGTGCTCGCCGGATTCTTCCATCCTCTGGCGTATCATTTCCTGCCGCGCGTTGAGCTTTTTCTCGAGTTTTTCCACCTTGCCGGTGATATCTTTGAAGCTGTCGCTTACGTGCTGCAGGTTGGTAGAGACGAGATACATGATGACAAAGGCGCTGAGTGTCAGCATGATTAGGGTGGTGAGTCTCTTGTGTCCGAAGGCGCTGCTCAGGCGTCCTCCGACGATGAAGATGACGATTATCGCGGCTATCGCGGCGGCAATCCGCAGCGCAAGGAGCGCATGGTACCTCTCGGCGAGGGAGACGAGCCTTTGCAATATCGTCCGCGGTGCGTCGTTTTCCTGGGCTGTTGCCTCCGCCTCGGCCTGAGCGCGCCTTTCTCTGGCCGATGCCGTGGATGCGTCGAGTTCGGCCTGCGCGTTTATCACGGAGCGGGGTTTTTCCGGTTCGCTCTTGTCGTAGAACTGCTCGCGGTATTCATCCGGTATCTGGTTGAAGTCGTTGGTGATGTGTTCCAGGCCGTCCTTGTCTATATAGCGGTAGACGGAGGCGGCCGCCGGGGTTGCGCTGAAGGCGCAGACGGCTGTTATGAGGGCAAGGATAAAAAGGGATAATTTCATGTCAGATATCCACGGCCTTTGTCATGCTCTTTTGTCAAGAAGATAAAAATAGTCATCCCAGGCGCATAAGCGCGGACGCATCGAGATGACAAGGTCGCATGTTTTGATTGGAGACGTTGGTTGATATGGCGATTTTATCGCCTGTTGACGGTGATTGCAACAGGTTTCCGGTTTGAGCGGGCTGTCAGAGGTTCGGGGCGAGCAGTCCCAGCATCTCGTCATGGATGAGGGCGTTCGAGGCAAGGCACTCGTGCCCGTGGATGGCGAACGGCGCGCCTGTAAAGTCGGTTATCCGTCCTCCCGCTTCAGTAACGATGAGGCCTGCCGCCGCAACGTCCCAGGCTTTGAGTTTCATCTCCCAGAAGCCGTCGAACCTGCCGCAGGCCACATAAGAGAGGTCGAGCGCCGCGCTGCCAGCCCTGCGTATGGCCTGGGCGCGCCTTGCGAACGCGGCAAAATGTTCGAGGTTGGTCTTCCTGGACGTGCGTATGTCGTATGGAAAGCCCGTTGCGAGCAGGCTCGAGTCGAGTTCGGCCGACCTTGATACGCGTATCGGCGCGTTGTTGAGAAAGGCCCCGCCTCCCCTGGCCGCGGTAAAGAGTTCGTCGAGCATGGGGTTATAGACGCAGCCGTACTCCACCGTGCCTGAGACCTCAAGCGCAATCGAGACGCAAAATACAGGGAACCCGTGGGCGTAGTTTGTGGTGCCGTCGAGCGGGTCGATTATCCAGCGTACAGGTTCTGCGCCTGGCATCTCGGCGCGCTCTTCGGTAAGGATGCCGTGGTCGGGGAAGGCGGAGGTTATCCCGGCGACGATGAGCGCCTCGGAGGCCCGGTCCATCTCGGTGACGATATCGACCGCGCCCTTGTATTCGATGGAGCGCGGCTTGCCGAGATTTTCCTTAAGCAGACGCCCGGCCGCAATTGCAACGGCCTCGGCGATTTCTGTCATTTTGGTATACATCTATATAGGGAAAAGACGGAGGTTTAATCTCATTACGTGCATTAACAGGACGGGCAGCCGGCGCACGGCGGCTTGGAAGGCGTATCCGGCTCTTTGGCCTTGTCTTTTTTGGCGTAGTCGGTAGCATACCAACCCGAGCCCTTGAGGTGGAACGAGGACTGCGAGATGAGCTTTTCGACGTTCTTGCCCGAACAGCTCCTGCAGGTCTTTATCGGCGCGTCCGAGAACTTCTGTATCTCTTCAAATACGGCGTTACAGTCGTTGCATTTGTACTCGTATATCGGCATTTGGAAAACCCTCCGTTAATCGACACTTATATTGTAGGTTCTGTCTCCCTTAATGTCAAATGAAATAGAGAGGGCGCCCGGGGCTGGGTGATAACGGCCTCGCGGCGTGGTGCGCTAAGCCGCTCCGCCGGATGTAAAAAGGGATGAAGGAAATTAAAGAAGGGACATGTTGAGCCATGTCCCTTCCCGAAAAAACAGGCGTCAAACGGGCAGCTTTTTGCCAATCCGTCGGTCTATTCAAGCCCTGTGACTCCCGAACCAAGCCTTTACGGCTGTGATTCGCTTTGCACAGGCTTTGCAGGCCTCCTTAGGTGGTTTGCACGCACCCTGCGGATGGGAAGATATGTCTTCGAGCTTTTGTCCCCCAACGCCTGTTTAAGCTTGCCTCTACTTATATTTTACCACAATTTTGCATGTGCGCAAGGGGCTGTGCAAGACCCTTTGCGGGCATCTTTATGCATAATGCAATCATCTGCGTCTTGACAAGGCGTGCGCGTCGTGTAAGGATGAATAAGCGTTTATATCCGTCATTAGGAGGGGCTTTTGAAGAAAGGTTTCGGCACGGTAATGTTAACGGTTCTTTTTCTGACGCTGATTGTCTTTTTGAATGTGCCCTCCCGCGTCTATCATTCCGGCGCGATGGAGCGCATGGAGCAGGAGATGGACGGCGCAACCCAGGCCATAATCCTGCGCGCCGACAAGAAACTCGCATGGGTGCTCATGCCGCAGATGCGGATGTACATGGAGGTCGGCTACGACGCCCTCGGGGCCTCGGTGTATGACCCCAATGACATGGACTATACCCTTGTTGACGAAGGCCCGGATACCGTAGCCGGGGTAAAGACTGAGAAGTATAGGATGAGCGCCGTTGGAAAGGACGGCAAGAGGTTCGAGGGTTATCTATGGCTTACCCTGGAAGATATCATGGTCAGGATAGAGGCCGTGTCCAAAGGCAAGGACAGGACCGAACGCGTGAATATGGAACTGCGTAACCTGCGCATTGGTCCCGTCGACCGTTCCCTTTTCGAGGTGCCTGCGGGCTACACAAAGATGCAGGGCCTGGGCAACGACCTTGGCGGTCTTCAGGGATTGGGGAGGTAGGTTTAACCCAACATGGCGGCCTCTTACAGGATACGGATAACCGGGGTCGTTCAGGGCGTCGGCATGAGGCCCTTTATCCATAACCTTGCCACGAGGCACGGTCTTACGGGCTGGTGCCTGAACGATTCGCAGGGCGTGAGCATGGAGGTCCAGGGCGCCGGAGCGGAAGATTTTATCAAGGCCCTGAAGGCTGCACCGCCCCCGCTTGCAAGGATAGAGAGCTTCGATATCCAGACCATCATTGCCCCGCCCTATAAAGACTTTGTCATACGCGAGAGCGTTGTCCTTGATAACGGCAGCAATAATGCCTTTGCCCTTATCTCCCCGGATATCGCCACCTGCCCTGACTGCCTTGCCGAGGTCTTTGACCCGGCCAACAGGCGGAGCCTCTATCCATTTACCAACTGCACCAACTGCGGGCCGCGCTACTCCATCATTAAAGATATACCGTACGACAGGCCCTTGACCACGATGGCCGCCTTTGCGCTCTGCGCCGAGTGCGCGGCCGAATACCATAATCCAACTGATAGACGTTTTCACGCCCAGCCGAACGCCTGCAACGTCTGCGGCCCGCAAGTCTGGCTTGCCGACGCAGGCGGCAGACGGCATGACGACGCGGGCGTGAACTTCGAGGCCGTTATAAAGGCGCAGGCCCTGCTTAAGCAGGGCGCAATCATCGGGATAAAAGGGCTCGGCGGTTTTCACCTCGCATGCGACGCGGCTGATACCCGCGCCGTGTCAAGGCTTCGGAGCCTCAAGAGGTGCGCGTACAAGGGCACGGCAAATGCCCCGGTCAGTAATAAGCCCTTTGCCGTGATGGTCAAGGACCTGGATGCCTGCCGCGGGTTTGCGCTCGTGACCGATGACGAGCGCTCAGCCCTTATTGACAGGCGCAGGCCCATCGTCCTGCTTGAGAAGGCGTTAAATCCCCCCCACCCCCCCCGACCAGCGCCCCTTGGCGCGGGTACCCCGAAAGGGGGGAGCGTTCTTGCCGTTGAAGTCGCCCCGAACAACCCGCGTTACGGCGTGATGCTGCCGTATACCCCGCTTCATCATCTTCTCTTTCACGGCGCTGGCGCCGGGTTTGACGCGCTCGTCATGACGAGCGGCAACCTATCGGAAGAGCCTATCGTTATCTCGAACGCTGTTGCCGTGGAAAAACTCGGGCATATAGCCGACGCCTTCCTTCTGCATGACCGGGATATCCATACCCGCGTGGACGATTCCATAGTCCGGGTCGACGGTGAAAAGACGCGTGTGGTGCGCCGAAGCCGCAGCTTTGCGCCTAACCCGATAGACCTCGGCGCCGAGGCGCCTCAGATATACGCTACCGGCGGCCTCCTGAAAAACACCCTCTGCATAACAAGGGGCCGCTATGCAGTCCTGAGCCAGCATATCGGAGACCTTGAAAACCTTGAGGCCCTGCGCTTTCACGAGGAGAGCCTCGTAAAACTCAAGACCGCGTTCAAGGCCGAGCCTGTTATCGTTGCCCATGACATGCATCCGGATTACATGAGCACGGGCCTTGGCCGCGCCTATGCCGCCGAGCACAGGCTTGAGGCGGTTGCCGTCCAGCATCACCACGCGCATATCGTAAGCTGCATGGCCGAGCACGGCATAGATTCCGAGGTCATAGGCGTGGCTTTTGACGGCACGGGCTTTGGCACGGACGGCTGCGTCTGGGGCGGCGAGTTCATGCTGGCCACGAGGCGCGGTTTTAAGCGCATGGCGCATCTTGATTACGTGCCCATGCCAGGCGCTGACAGGGCTGTTCTGGAGCCGTGGCGCATGGCCATCGCGTATCTCTATAAGGCCTATGGCGCGGCCTGGGCGGACTTGGGCGTTGCGGCGCGATTTGACAAGCCTGGCTCAGATATGACAATCGACGCGATAATCAGGATGATGGATACGCAAACGAACTCGCCGCTTACATCAAGCGGCGGCAGGCTCTTTGACGCGGTTGCCTCTCTTATCGGGCTGCGGGATGTGATAAGCTACGAGGCGCAGGCGGCCATCGAGCTTGAGGCGACGGCCGGGTCAGGGCCGCAGAACGGCGCAGCGCCATACCCGTTTGGCCTCTCGGCGGCGGCCGACCCCATAGTCATTGATACTACGCCGGTTATCAGGGCCATCGTGGACGCGCTTGGCGCGGGTGAGCCTGTCCGGCTAATTGCATGGCGGTTTCATCTGACTATGGCCGAGATTATCTCCGTGGTAGCCAATCGGCTGAGGCAAGAAAGCGGGTTACACGATGTCGTATTGAGCGGCGGGGTATTTCAGAACGTGCTCCTTTTGCGGTTGAGCTGCGAGCGGCTTGGCAAGGACGGTTTCAAGGTCTGGGCGCACGAGCGCGTGCCCACGAACGACGGCGGAATTTCACTCGGCCAGGCGGTTGTGGCGTGGGAGCGCAGTAAGGCGTAGCTCAGGGCTTCAGCCCTGATTTTATAAGGCGCAGACCTTCAGGTCTGCGCCTTATAAAAGGATTACAAAAATGTGTCTCGGCATACCCGGCAGGATAATTGAAATAAGCGGCTCCGTGGCCGTGATAGACGTCGCAGGCGCGCGCAAGACCGTCTCCATGGCGCTCCTTGACGGTGTGTCCATGGGTGATTACGTCATAGTGCATGCAGGGTTCGCCATAGAAAAGATAGACACGCAAAAGGCCGAAGAGACGCTGCGTCTGATAAACGAGGTCATTGTAAAAAGATGAAATATCTGGACGAATACAGGGCGCGGGAGCAGGCGCAGGGCATACTCGGGCGCATCCGCGAGATATCGAAGCGGCCGGTTAATATCATGGAGATATGCGGCACGCACACGCACGCGATCTCCCGCTACGGGATAAGGCAGGCCCTGCCCCCGAATATCCGGCTCATCTCAGGCCCGGGCTGTCCGGTCTGCGTTACGAGCGCGGGCGATATCAACAGGATAATCGCCTTCAGCAGGGCGCGGCCCGACGTCATCATAGCCACGTTCGGCGATATGCTGCGCGTGCCGGGTTCGAACTCTTCCCTGCAGGAGGAGCGCGCAGCGGGCGGCGACATACGCGTGGTCTACTCGCCGCTCAACGCCCTTGACTTTGCGCGCACGAACCCGGAAAAGGAGGTCGTCATCTATGCCGTCGGTTTTGAGACGACCGCTCCGACCGTGGCCGCGACCATACTTCAGGCACATACCGAGGCTATAAAAAACCTCTCGGTACTCTCGCTTCATAAGCTCACTCCCCCGGCCATGAAGGCCCTGCTTGATTCGGGCGGGGCCGTAATTGACGGATTTATCTGTCCGGGACACGTCACGGCCATCATCGGCGCAAAGGCCTACGGCTTTTTGGCGGACGACTATCATGCCGCCTGCGTTGTGGCGGGTTTCGAGCCGCTCGACGCCATCTTCGGCATCTACATGCTCATAAGCCAGCTTGAAGCGGGCCGGGCCGAAATAGAAATCCAGTACGACAGGGTCGTTACATGGGACGGCAACAGGCGCGCCCAGGCAATCATCGCGGAGGTCTATGAGCCGTGCGACAGCACGTGGCGCGGGGTTGGCATGATACCGGGTTCAGGCCTTGCCATAAGGCAGGCTTACGCTCAATACGACGCGCTCAGGCGTTTCGAGATACCCGCTGGCGACGAGACCGAGCCTGCCGGATGCCGCTGCGGCGAGGTGCTGAAAGGCATGATAGCGCCGCCCGAGTGCCCGCTCTTTGGCCGCGCCTGCAACACCGAAAGGCCGGTCGGGCCGTGCATGGTCTCGTCCGAGGGCACGTGCGCGGCCTATTATAAATACAGGTCAATTACCGTATGACCGCGCCTGTTGCATCATCACGGGACAGGGAGTTAACTTGAGTCTGAACGATACGATAGCCGCCATATCAACGCCTGTTGGCGAAGGCGGCATAGGCATAGTGAGGGCCTCCGGCCCGGCCGCCCTCGGCATAGCCGCAGCGGTCTTTGTGCCTGCGGCAAGGGGCGCAAAGACCGGGACGCGTCCTGTCGAGCTTGAGCTTGATATCGAAGAGCGGCGGTTTTACTACGGCCGCGTCGTTGATAACAACGGCGGCACGCTCGACAACGGCCTTCTTGTCTATATGAAGGGGCCTGCCTCATATACCGGGCTTGACACTATCGAGTTGCACTGCCACGGCGGCGCGCTCGTGCTGAAAGAGGTGCTTGCGGCCGTGCTCGCGGCAGGCGCAAGGCCTGCAGGCCCGGGCGAGTTCACGAGGCTCGCCTTTATAAACGGCAAGCTCGACCTTGCGCAGGCCGAGGCGGTCATAGACGTCATCCGCGCCGAGACCGCATCCGCCCTTGCCTCGGCGCGCGGCCGTCTTGACGGAGTCTTCTCGTCAAAGGTGCGTAAGATTTGCGATGGCCTCGTTGACATGCTTGCCGGTATAGAGGCGGGGCTGGACTTTCCCGAAGACGAGGTGTCTGAGGACGCGGGGCTTGGCGCGGGTCTTATCGAGGCCGGGTCTGCTCTGAAAAGGCTCATAGACACCTTTGAAGAGGGGCGGTCGCTCCGTGACGGCGTGCGCGTCCTTATACTCGGCAGACCGAACGTGGGCAAGTCGAGCCTTCTCAATATCCTGCTTCAGGAAGAGCGGGCCATAGTCACGCCCGTGCCTGGCACCACCCGCGACGTAATCGAGCAGTCCGTCAACATTCGCGGCATACCGATAAGGCTCATGGATACGGCCGGGCTGCGCGAGGCCCTCGACCCGATAGAGGCCGTGGGCGTACGCATGGCGCGGGAGCGCGTGGCCGAGGCCGACCTCATCCTTTTTGTCATTGACGTTACGGATTTCACCCGTGAGGACAAAGAGCTTCTTGATATAGCCGAAGGCCGCAGGCTCCTGATTGTGGCGAACAAGATGGATATAGCCGCACCGGGTACGGTCGAGGCCGTTGTCAAGACCGCATCCGGGCATAAGACGGTCTTTATCTCGGCCCTGACCTCCGAGGGCATAGAAGGTTTGAAGGACGCGATTTATGAGGCGGCTGCGGGCCGCCCATTCGGCACGCCGGGCCATGCCGTGCTTGGCGAGTTGACGGTCAGCGTGCGCCACAGGGATGCGCTTACAAAGGCCTTTGAAGCCGTTGGACGTGCGGCCAAGGCCGTTGAGCCGGATGCAAAGGCCCCGATGGAGTGCGTGGCCGCGGATATCCGGGCCGGGCTTGCCGTCCTCGGGGAGATAACCGGCCAGACGGCTACCGAGGATATCCTTGACAGGATATTCGAGAAGTTCTGTATCGGTAAATAGACCTGCGGCCTGCAAGAGCGGCCTACCCTCGGTGCGTTGTTTGGCTTCATCTCTCCTGCCTCCACCCTGCCGAATCCATGGTTTTCATTGTGAAAAGGGCATCCTCTTTGACAATTGTCCTTCGCATGACTTAAATAAGCGCTAAGGTTATTATTGCGAGCACGTTTGCTTGATGTTATTCTGAGCGTGTGAGCCTTGTGCGCTAATGTAATGCTTTTGGCGCCTTGTGCGCTAACATTATGCTTTTGGCGCCTTGTGCGCTGAACGCAGTGAAGGCGAAGAATCTTGTTTTTTGCTCAGGATAAACTCCGCGAGGCACTCTCGCGCTTTGATGTGATGGCAGGAGTTTCCTCCTCCATCCGCAGAAAGTGACGCTGGGCAGGTTACTACATTAAAAAGAGGGTTTTTTGACTCTTCCTTTGAAAAAAGCCTGGTAGGGTGGATTTGAGCCGTGTTCGAGCGGTTACGATTCTTGACAAAACAAGGCAGTCGGCTAAAGTTGTCGGCGTATGCAACCAAAGATATTGATAACCGGCGCCACCGCCGCCGTAGGCACGAGCCTTATAAAGATGCTCTCGGCCAAAGGCGTGGAAGTGCGCGCCGCCGTCCACAGGACGAATAAGCTCGAGGCGATACAGGGCCCGAACGTGGAGGTGGCTGTCGTAGATTACGGGCGTAACGATAGCCTTGACGCCGCATTCAAGGGCATCGAGACCGTTTATCTCCTTACGCCGCTTCTGCCCGAACAGGTCGGGTTTTCCGCACGGCTTGTGGACGCGGCAAAAAGGGCAGGGGTCAGGCATATCGTAAGGCAGTCGGCAATAGGCGCGGACTCCAAGCCGGGTGTTACGATAAGCAGACAGCACAGGGACGCCGAGAGGTATATAGAGGCCGCCCGCATCCCGTTTACGCACCTGCGGCCTAACTTTCTCATGCAGAATTTTTTCAACTACAGCGGCATCTCCATGGTCACGCACGGCAAGATCTATCTGCCGCTTGCCCAGGCCTCGGTAAGCTATATCGATGCCCGCGACGTTGCGGCGGTCGCCGCCGAGGTCCTGACCGGCAAGGGGCACGAGGGCAAGAGATACACCCTGACCGGGCCCGCGCCCCTGAATGTCTATGAGGCTGCGGGTATATTCACGAGGGCGACCGGCGTCGATATACGCTACGTCGAGATGAGCGAGAACGAGGCGCGGATAAAGATGAAGGCCATGGGCATGACCGACTGGACCACCGAGAGCCTGATGGAGCTTTACGGCGTGGCAAGGGCCGGGGCCGCGGCCGAGGTCACGGATACGGTCTGGGAGATTACCGGAAAACGGCCCGGCACGTTCGAGGAGTTCGCAACGGCCAACCTTGCCTTCTTCGGCATCGGGCTTGGAAAGAGGCGGTAGAGTGGCCGCGAATTTCCCCCTTTGGAAAAGGCGCCAAAAACATAACGTTGCGCCGAAGACATAACGTTAGCGCACACGAGCGCACAAGGGGGGCGAGAGGGGATTTGAGTTTGTGGCGGCTGATTATGAGAGAGTGAAGAAAATCTGTAGAAGACATATTTGAAAAATTCCTACTGTGGGTTCAGGTTTGCAACCTGAACCCTTTTAATTCGTAACGCAACGAATCGTTGTGCCTACCAACCATCTTTTATTTACCGTACGAAGTCCAAGGTTCAAGTTACAAACTTGAACCCGCAAGAGAGCTAACGAGCCCATCCTATTTTTACTTCCCCTCCCCTTTCCACCACTTGCATGCCTCTTCCACGTCCAGCTTGCTGCCGATGATGAGCGGGACCCGCTGATGGAGCTTGGTCGGCTGGACTTCGAGTATGCGCTGGTCGCCGGTCGAGGCCGAGCCTCCGGCCTGTTCGATGATGAACGAGAGCGGGTTGGCCTCGTACAGGAGGCGGAGTTTGCCGTCCGCAAACTTCTTGTCCCCGGGATAGAGGAAGACCCCGCCCTTCAGGAGGTTCCTGTGGAAGTCGCACACGAGCGAGCCGACGTACCTTGCGCTGACCCCTTCCCTCGCCTTCAGGCTGTCTACATACTTTTGCGTGCCGGAGAGCCAGTGCCGGGTGTTGCCCTCGTTGATGCTGTAGATCTTCCCTCTCTCCGGGGTCTTTATATTCTCGTGAGACAGGAGAAACTCGCCGACGCTCGGGTCAAGCGTAAAACCGTGGACGCCGTGGCCGGTCGTATAGACAAACATGGTTGACGAGCCGTAGAGGATATAACCTGCCGCAACCTGTTTTACGCCCTGCTGCAGAAAGTCCTTAACCGTGCAGTCGTGGCCCGGGGCGCATTTGAGTATGGAGAAGATGGTGCCGACGCTGACGTTGACGTCTATGTTCGATGAGCCGTCGAGCGGGTCGAAAAGGAGCAGGTAGCCGCCCTTCGGGTATTTGCCGTCTATGCTGATGACGTCGTCCATCTCCTCGGATGCCATGCCCGCCAGATGCCCGCCGTGCTCCATCGCCTTTATCAGCGTGGCGTTTGCAAGCTCGTCGAGTTTCTGAACCTCTTCGCCCTGTATGTTTGTCTCGCCGGTCGCGCCGATTATGTCGATGAGCCCGGCCTTGTTCACCTCGCGCGAGATGAGCTTTGCCGCGACTACAAGGTCTGAAAACAGGGCCGTAAAGCTGCCGGACGAGTCCGGGTGGCGTCTTTGCTCCTCGAGCAGGAACATGGTCAGCGTCATTCCAATGGTCATACGGCGCTCTCCTGTATGAGAATATTATTTCGGACGGGGGCGTTTGCTGCAGCCCGTTGTTTTTGACGGCGCGGATTTTTATAAAGCGCTTAATTATTCCACAATCGGCGTGAAAAGTCCATTATGTCGAGGGATGGACGCTGTGTGCACGGGCAATCGTGTGTCCGTAGCGCAGACCAACAGGACTGCGTCGTTGCCCCAGGCGTATGACCGTTTGCTTCAGGGCAAATCCCCCGACCCACGCCAAGTGGCGTGGGTACCCCGCCCCCTTGTGCGCTCGTGTGCGCTAACATTATGTCTTCGGCGCAATGTTATGTATTTAGCGCCTTGTGCGCTAATGTTGTGTCCTTAGCGCCTTTTTCAAAGGGGGAACTTTAAGCCCTGAGCTACGGAAAAACATCTTTTCCTGTAACACGAAATACCTGACGTTATTGAGGGACGGACGTGCGGTAAGGAGAAGAAAGGCGCGCTCCGCGCCGCCTTCCGTAAATCGTACCTGTGAGGCGGCAACGGCGCACTTCGGAAAGCGGCGCGGTCGGCCCGGTATTATGAGGAGTTAGAAGGTGTTCGAGTCTTTGCCCGGCTTTGGGAATTGAAAGTCCTTGACCTCTTCGACCTTGAAGAGGCCCGGATACTTCTCGTTCTCAAGGAGTATCTTCCTGACGTTACCCTGCCAGATGGAGATGAAAAGGTCTTTCTCTTCTTCGGATGCTATACCGCGCAGGACCAAAGGGACGAGGTCGCTCATCCGTTCGTCTTGCGGGGGCAGGGCCTGCGGGTCGTAGGTCACGCGTACGGCCTTGCCCGTATCCTCGCGCTGGAAGATGAACTGGTTGAACTGCACGTCTTTCGTATCGAAGGCGAGTTTGTTGTTCCTGCCATGTGCTCCGCCGAGGCCCTTGAAGCCCGTTACCCCGCTTGCGCCGGTTATGAATGAGATGACCTGCGCCTGCGGCCCGTAGGCAAGGTCGGTCGGCCCGCCCTTTATAAGGACGCGTATCTCCCCGCGTATGGGCAGTTTGTCGTTGTAGAGCGCCTTCAAGGCCTTCAGCGTGACCATATATGCGCCTGAGACCGCGGGGCACGAGTGTCCGGCCAGCATCACCGCGTCAGTGTAGTTGAATACGAAAGGCTCGCCTTCCTTTTGCGCGCCGAGTATGTATGCGAGCGGGTCGCGAAGTTTTATAGGTTCGACATCCTTGAAGAAATCCTGTCTCCATTTCGTCTCTTCCCGAGGCTTTGACTTTGGCATCTTATTCGTTGCTCCTTATCGATTATTTGCCGTGCGTGCCGCGTACGGCCGACAATGAGATTATCCTACCAGATAAGAAAAGAAAAATAACTGACAAATGTTCTGTTTGCAGGGGTAAGGGGAGGGCGAAGAGGACAGGCCTGCGCATGGGTTAAAGGCTTACAGCATGAATGCGCCTACGCGCTTCAAAAGCTCTTTGACGCTGAACGGCTTGAGGATGTATTCGGCGTTCCATCCTTCGAGCACGGTCTGGTTGGCCGGGGTGAGTCTGCCTGTTATGAAAAGGAACCTGTCCGTGAGATACGGGTACTCGTTCAATACCGCGTTATACAGGCCTATGCCGTCAAGCAGGGGCATCTCAAGGTCGGCCAGCACAAGATCGAACTGTGCGCTCTTTAACCTCTGCATGGCAGCAACCCCGTTGGCCGTGACCGTCACCTCGTGGCCCGCCCCGGTCAATATTAGCAGACACACCGCCCTGATGAACTCGTCGTCGTCAACGACGAGGATGCGCATGTGCGTATCTTTTCCCATCCGGTAAATCCTTTTCAAAAGGTCATCTTGGGAATGCAACGGTAATTTGCTTCAGTCTGTAATATTAACCGAACGGACGGAATTGTCAATTACCAAATGGATGTGGTCTGTTTGTGCCGCGGGACAGGCCCGGCGTGATGCCCGGATATGAGTTGACGTATTATCCGCACGGTGCCTTCCGTCTTGTCTCATTCGTATGTTTTAAGCGGGCTTGGGCTATAGTGAACCGGTCTCAAAAGAGATGGTTATTTTTTCTCCTTTTACCTCAAAAAAGGGCTTGACAAAATTAACTTTAATACTATAATAAGTTTAGACTCATATTAAAGTTGTCTTTATTGTTAAGAATGCACTTAGACATGCATATTTATCAAGGGAGTAGAAAAAGGTGTGGGGATAAGAACTCCGGAACTATTGGCAAAGATAGATATACCAAGGCAGAAATTATACTACCTTGAGCAGAAGGGCTTTATAAAACCCTCAAAGACCGTTATCGGCGAGAAGGAGTTCCGGGAATACTCCGAGGAGGACGTCAAAAAGGTCGAATATATCTGGAAGTACCTTAAAAAGGGTTTTAAGTATAAGGTTGCCTATCAAAAGGCGCTTGAAGAGATGAACAATCCTCAGATGAGCCTCATCAAAACAGATAAAACCCCTGTAATAGGGTAGGAGGATCACAAATGGATGGGCTTTCAGTCACAGCGGAGCCGCCCAGTGGCAGTACAGCAAGAAAACTCTCAAGCGGCATCGCCGAATACATTGAGTACCCGGACAGCCGTCCTGACAGTTGGTATGATTGGAGATGGCAGCTTAAGAACAGAATAACCTCGCTTGAGGTCATCCGCGACCTCATCCCGCTTACCCGGCGCGAAGAAGAAGGCATAAAGCGCGCGCAGGGCCGGCTTGCCATGGCCATTACGCCCTATTTTTTCTCTCTTATCGACAGACAAGACCAGAAGTGCCCGATACGCAAGCAGGCCGTTCCGCGGCTCGAAGAGTTCACCCTCTCGTCGTGCGAACTCGTCGACCCGTGCGGCGAGGACTCGCACTCGCCCGTGCCAGGGCTCGTCCACCGCTACCCCGACAGGGCGCTTCTCATCGTCAACGACTCGTGCGCCATGTACTGCCGTTACTGCACGAGGCGGCGCATGGTCGGCGCGGAACACCCGCCCATGCCCAGCGACCGTTTCGAGGACGCATATAAGTATATAAAGTCGAAGAAGACCATCCGCGACGTCCTCATCTCCGGCGGAGACCCGCTGATGATGAAGACCGAGCACCTTGAAGGCTATCTCAGGAAGCTGCGTTCCATCCCGCACCTTGAGATGATACGCCTCGGCACAAGGGTGCCGGTGACGCTCCCCATGCGCGTGGACGAGGAGCTCGTCACGATGCTGCGCAAGTACCATCCGCTCTACATGAGCATACACTTCTCGCACCCGAAGGAGATAACCCCGGAGGTCACAAAGGCGTGCGGAATGCTCGCTGACGCGGGCATACCGCTCGGCAGCCAGACGGTGCTTCTGCGCGGGATAAACGACAGGCCGACCGTGATGAAGAAGCTGATGCACGAGCTCCTCAAGATCCGCGTGCGGCCGTATTACATCTATCAGTGCGACATGGCCATGGGCACCGGGCATTTCAGGACGCCGGTATCCGTCGGCATCAATATCATGGAAGAGCTCCGGGGGCACACGACCGGCTACGCCGTGCCGACCTTTGTCATAGACGCGCCGGGCGGCGGCGGCAAGATACCGGTCACGCCGACTTACCTCATCAGCCAGGCCAAGGGCAGGATGACGCTGCGTAATTACGAGAACAAGATATACAACTACGTAGAGCCGGACTGACGGCATATAAGGGACGGCCATCCGTCAGATTATACAGGCGGTTGAAAAAGAAATGGCCCCCGGGGATATCCCCGGGGGCCATTTCACTCTGTGTCTTACGAGAGCATAAAAGTGCTATTTTTTCGTTTTTGTGTTAGGCTTTATATTCCACCAGGTATTAGGAGGAGAGCTATGAAGCTTAAACGCCTATTTCTGATAACGGTATTTACGCTTGTTGCAATGCTTGCAAGCGCAGGCACAAAGTGTATCGCATCGGAGCAAACCCAGCAGTTTTTTGATGCTTTTGACCGCAACGAGATGGACACCCTGTCCGACCTTGTCAAGCAGTATAAGGCGCAGGTGCCCGATGAGATAAAGTTGATAATAGAAGCGGCGCAATCGGAAAAATCCGAGGATAAGAGGGACGCGCGTTTTTACATGGCCGAGACGGTGGCGAAGATGTATATGGACCTCACAAGGGACCCTGCGCCGCTACTGGATGCCATGAGGAAGAGCTTTGAGTCAAAGCTCACAACGCAGGAGCGTCCGGCGCCGGCAGGCGGCGTATATATCGTCGAGTTGCCCAAGGCCGCCCCGGGTGAAAAGAATAAATTCAGGCCGAATAATATTATAATCAAGAAGGGCTCGACCGTAAGATGGGTCAATGAAGACGCGACGGAGCACATCTTCGCCACAATGCTGGTCATAAGCCAGGGTAAGATATTCTCGCCGCGCGTCAAGCCCGGCGCGAGTTGGGAGCAGAAGTTTGACGGCCCGGGTGAGTATTTTTACGTCTGCTTTATACATCATTCCATGATAGGAAAGATAACGGTGGAAGAGTGACGGAGCCGTGCCCGCGCAACGAAAAGCGCGCGTACCGCCCGTTGACTTCGAATCCATGAATCCCGCAACATGCTCCAAGCTGCGGCTTTGGAAAAGCTTTTTGTTGTGATAGAATCGGCAGCTGTATGTCATATACCTTGTTTGGGAGGAGGTCATAGATGAGTTCAAGACGTCCGTATATCGCCGTGGCATTCGTGCTTGCGGCTTTTATCCTGACCGGCACCGCGGCGAAGTGCGCTGCAAGCGAGATTACCACGAAGTTCATCGAGGCGTTCGACGCCAACGACCACGATACGATGATAGCCATCGTGGAGACGAACAAGGCCAAGGTCCCGGCCGAGGTCAGTTCCATAATCGAAGAGGCGCAGAAGGCGCAGTCGCAGGACGAGAAAGAGTCCCACTTCTACATGGCCGAGATGATGGCGAAGATATACATGGATTCCACAGGGGATACGGCCCCGCTCCTTGAGGTTAAGAGAAAGAGTTTTGACGCGAAACTCACGGCCTCGGAGCGCCCCGCGCCGGTGGACGGCGTATATATCATCGAGCTGCCCAAGGCCGCGGCAGACACAAAAAACGTTTTTCGCCCAAACAGCATAGTCATCAAGAAAGGCTCGACCGTAAGATGGGTCAACAAGGACACGGTGGCGCACGTCTTCGCGTCCATGCCGGTCATAGGCAAGGGCGGGATATCCGCGCCGATGCTCCAGCCGGGCGAGAGTTGGGAATATAAGTTCGATAAACCGGGCGAGTACTTCTATATCTGCTTCATCCACCACGCGATGATAGGCAAGATTACCGTGGAGGAGTGAACGCCTGGCGAAAGATTAATTATTTGACTTATACGCCTGTTTCGGTATAAACTTGAAAGCTCCATTGCCTTTTGGCAGGCGTATGCCTGAAAGGGCGTGAAGAGCGGATAAAATATCCAGTCGCAAGAGACGGGGGGTGAGAGGCATTGTCAGAGGTCAAGGTATTTGACGACCAGCTTGAGAAGGCGCTGAAGATACTGAAGCGTAAACTCGCTCAGGACGGCACGTTCAAGGAAATAAAGAAGCGCAGGTTTTACGAAAAACCGAGCGTCAAGAAGAAGAGAAAGCGTCAGGAAGCGGCCAAACGCCGCGCAAAGGCGTCAAAGAAGAGCGCAAGGCGCGTGACGGAGTAATCGGACTGTCCGTCCCGTTATTCATCATGTTGAATACAACGGTAAAACCCCGCAGCCCGTTTGGGCTGCGGGGTTTTTTTGTATTCATTCAATCAAGACATTAAATTCTGAAGATGCGGCAGGGCAGGGCAAGTCGATAAAAAAGGGGTTGAGCATGAATGCTCAACCCCTTTTGATTTATGGTGGCCAGAGACGGGATCGAACCGCCGACACGAGGATTTTCAGTCCTCTGCTCTACCTGCTGAGCTATCTGGCCGCATCAACTGCAACGTTTTACTTTAATTTAAAGCCCCCATTATGTCAAGATATTTCAAGTGCGCGGATTCCCGGCGCATGTCAATAGATTCGCGGAGCAAGGTCTCATTAAGGCTGAAGACCGTCTTTTCAACGCCCTGGATAATTGTCGCGGATGCGCCGCGCGCCCTTGCATAATATCCGCGGATATGCTAAAAGTTCATAGTGAGACCGCTGAAAAAGTCCGTCTGCTTCGTTGCCTCGTCGCTCGTCACTGCGGCGTATGCACGGAATACGCCTCGTTTCTCGCTCCTCGCCGCCTCGCATCCGGAGCTTTTTGAGCGGTCTCAGTGGTTTTCAGGGGTCTCATAGTGTAATCTATTCAAGACGGCACGGCACGGCACGGTTCCAAGGTATGGTTTCGGACGGCAACGGACGGGGGATGTTTATGCAGATAGGCTTTAACCATAACTTCAAGTACAGGGATATCACCTGTCACGTTCAGACGGAAGACGGCGGGGCCTCCAATCCCGTCATAACCACGCATCTATTCAAGGATGGCGGCACGATATTCGCCACCAGCCGTTCAAGCTACGCCGCATTGGTCAACGACCCGGATTGCGAGGAGAAGGTCAGGACCCTTATGCGCGAGCAGACGACGGCCCTTCTTAAAGACCTCAAGTCGGGCAAGTTCGACCATCTCATCGCGTCGAAATAACAGGCCGCCCTTAACGCGCGTTCTCCTTCGGCCCGGTCTCTTGCCGTTCTCGTTCGACCGGCAAAGGCGTAAATCCTAACCGTTCGCCGGCCGGAGACCGCATACAGGAACCATTGTTCAATGACCATCACGGCCGTAAGAGGTTTTAACGATATATTGCCCGGTGATTCCTTTGTCTGGAAGTTCGTCGAGCAGAGCGCGTGGCGCGTCTTCGCGTCCTACGGCTACTCGGAGATAAAGGTGCCGGTGGTCGAAAAGACCGAGCTATTCATGCGCTCGATAGGCGAGACGACCGATATCGTTGAAAAGGAGATGTATTCCTTCGCTGACAGGCACGGCGACGGCCTGACGCTTCGGCCGGAGGGCACGGCATCGGTGGTAAGGGCGTATATCGAGCATAAGCTCTATACAAAACCGGTCAACAAGCTTTATTATCACGGCCCGATGTTCAGGTACGAAAGGCCGCAGAAGGGCAGGTACAGGCAGTTCTACCAGATAGGCGCAGAGGTCCTGGGGTCGGCGCACCCGCACATGGACGCCGAGGCCATAGAGATGCTCGTGCGTTTCTTTACGGAAATCGGCCTTACCGGTATAACGCTCCATATAAATTCGCTCGGCTGCTCCGAGTGCAGGCCCGGGTACAAGGCTGCCCTTATAGGCTTTCTCGAAGGGGTCAAAGACAGGCTGTGTGAGAATTGCCGCAGGCGCATAGCCGCGAACCCGCTTCGCGCCCTCGACTGCAAGAGCACGGGGTGCATAGAGGCAACGCGTTCCGCTCCCGCAATAACCGGCTCTCTTTGCGACGGTTGCGCCGACCACTTCGGCAAGGTCAAGGTCTCGCTTAGCGCAAGGGGGATTGTTGCCGTTATAAACCCGCGTATGGTCCGCGGCCTTGATTATTACACGAAGACGACCTTTGAGATAACCGCCTCCGGTCTTGGCGCGCAAAACGCGGTTGCCGCAGGAGGCAGGTATGACGGCCTTGTAAGCGACCTCGGAGGTCCGGCCACGCCCTGTTTCGGCTTTGCAATGGGCATGGAGAGGGTGGTGCTTCTCCTGCAGGAGACCGGTCTTGAAGCACGCGGCATAAGGCCGGACGCCGTGTGCGCCTTCATACCCATCGGGGCGCAGGCCATCGACGCCGGCACCGGCATTGTAAAAGGCTGGAGGCAGGCCGGTCTGAGCGTTATCGAAATATTCGACGAAGGAGCTTTAAAATCGCGCATGAAGATGGCCGACAGGCTCGGCGCCCGGTTCGCCGTCATACTCGGCGAAGACGAGTTGAAGGCCGGGCTTGTGACGATAAAAGACATGAAGACCGCCGGCCAGACACAGGTCAGGCTGGCGGATGCGGCGGCAGAGCTGGCAAAGGCGGCGCTTTAGGTTCTGTTTTCCCCCTCCTTGACAAGGAGGGGGTCAGCAACTGTCTTACGTGTCAAGTATTTTGATTACAACCTTCAACCCATGGTGTTTGATGTTTGAGCATTGCGTTGAGAATCGTAAGGAGTTTACGCATACAGGCGGTAAGGGCAACTTTGCCAGTCTTGCCTGCGGCACG
>JACRNO010000016.1 GCA_016234855.1 Deltaproteobacteria bacterium
CCCTGAACCTTATCGCTACTATCTCGGATGCCGTCGCCGTCCTCATGGGCGGGCCGAAGCTGCCGAGCCCTGACGTGACGTAGATGGAAAACGCCCCGTCCGTATGTAGGCCGTAGTCAAACCCCTTATACAGATACGACGCAAGCCAGACAAAAGGCAGCATCTGCCCCTTGTGGGTGTGTCCGGAAAGCTGGAGGTTTACGCCAAGCGCCTTTGCAACGGTAAAATCCGTATCAGGCGACCAGTAGGTCTGCGTCTGCATCCGGGCAGGGTCACCGGTCTTCATCTCAAGGCTCGTGGGCGTATGATAGAGTAGTATCGTCGGCGCGCCGGGCCTATACCCGCTGGCCGAACGGATGACCGAGGCCGCGTCCCTATGCGAGCCCGGCTCTGGATAGTCGACCCCGATTATCTGCATGCCGTCGATTGACGCGACCTCGTCGTGCAGGACGCGAAGCCGCGTCTTTGCAAGCGCACTGTTGACCCGCTCCATGCCAATGTAGTTCTCATGGTTGCCGTTCACGTAAAAGACGCCGTCGGGCGCGACAAGCCCGTTGAGCGGCCCCACGAAGTCATCCAGCCCGTCCGCGCCGATGCTGTCGAATAGATCTCCGGTTATGAAAATCACGTCGGGCTTGAGCCCGTTTATCAACGCGGCCGTCTTCGTAAAATATCGCGGCGTATATATCGCGCCGAGGTGGACATCGGATATCTGCACCGCCGTCTTATGCAGCCACTTCCCGGGCAGGCCCGGCATGGCCACTTCTATCTCCCTTACCTTCGGACAAAAGGCGTTCCAGACCCCGTATGCGGAAAAAAGAAGGGTCGCCGCGACAAGCGCCGAGGCGACAGTGCGCATCGGCAAGGCCAGGCGAAGGCCCCAGCTCACGGAAAAGGCAGCCCAGCCTATGATCACCGCAAAGAGAAGGTTTACCGCCACGCCAAGCCAGAGCGCGCAGAGGAGATAAAAGACCTGGGTAACGCCATTGGATGCGAAACGCAGGAGTACCGCCGAGGCGATAAAACCGAACGTGAGGAAGGTCAGGCACCAGAAGACAATGGCCCTTATATACGGCGCGGTTATGCCGAAGAAACGAATCGCCGTGTAATAATAGAAGATATGGACGCCGTAGAGGACAAGCAGCATGATGAAGAGTCTTATGTACATAGCGCCCCCTTTTAAGTCCGGCAGACGCCGCCTGCCGCTTCATTGTTTCCGGGTCCATTACGCCCCTGCGCCCTTCTTCAGCGCCGTCTTTGCGTATGCCTCTTCCTGTTGGCGCGTAGAGACCTCGCCGTCGCACCTGAGCCTGAATATCCCCGCCAAAGTCTCGCCTATTGCCGGGCCTTCGGAAAAACCCATGGCCATAAGGTCCGCGCCCGTAAGCTCGCACCTGACGGCGCGCAGCCGCGTGATATAGGCGGAGATGGCCTTTCGCTCGCTCTCCTTATCAGCCCTCGCGCGCCGCGCGGAAATCACCGCATGAACCTTCCTGCCGGCAATCGTGAGCCGCTCGGCCAGTTCATCAAGCTCGGCCTGCGTAAGCGGGTCGGTGAGGGCCAGGAACAAGACGAGCCAGTCCTCCACCGTGTCCTTCGTATACAGGAGTTCGTGCCACGCAAGGGTCTCTTTCGCGCGCTCGAAGAAGACGACGCGCCCGACGTCCCACGTTATACCCTTGTGTATGAGCCTGAGGATGCCGTGCAAGTGGAGCGCGCTTATGGCGGAGATGACCGTCTCCTCAACGAGTATATTCTTCAGCTCTTCAAAGAGCCTTATCCCGGCAAGGTCCTTGAAGACGTCGAGCTTGACCGAGTTCTTCATCAGGTTCAACGTGTGCTTGCCTATCTTGAAGCCGAACTTCTCGGAAAAGCGCACGGCGCGCAGCATCCGCGTCGGGTCCTCGACAAAGCTCAGGTTATGCAGGACGCGGATAGTCTTCTCCTTGATATCCTTGCGCGCCCCGAAAAAGTCGACCAGTTCGCCGAACCTGCCGGGGTTCAGTCCCACGGCAAGCGTATTGATGATAAAGTCGCGCCGGTAAAGGTCGAGCTTAAGGGACGACTGCTCCACCGTTGGCAAAGACCCGGGGCTCTCGTAATACTCAAGCCGGGCCGTGGCCACGTCAACCTTGAAACCGTCCGCAAAGACGACGACTGCGGTCTTGAACCTCTGATGCGATTTGACGCGCGCTCCGCGCCTTTTCGCAAGCTCGGCGGCAAAGGCTATGCCGTCGGCCGAGCCGCCCGGCACTGCCTCTATGACGATATCCATATCAAGGTTGGCGCGGTGCAGAAGGAGGTCGCGGACGAACCCGCCCACGAGATAGGCCTTGCACCCGAGGCCATCGGCCACAGTCCCGGCCTCCTTGAGCATATCAAAGGCCCACCCCGGCAGACGCTCGCGCATGAGCCTTGCAAGGGAGCGCGTTTTGGCCTCTCCGCTGCCGGCCTCGCGACGCAACCCGTCCTGCAGGAGCTTCAACAAATCCGTTCTCGTGATGACGCCCGCGACCGAGCCCCCCTTTATCACCGGCAAGAGCCGCGCCCCGTGGCTCACCACCTTCTCGCGTATCTCGTCAACGGAGGTGGACGGCGTAACGGTCTCGCACTCGGTCGTCATGTAATCGGAGAGCGCCGAGTCGCCGAGCCCGTGATGGGCGGCCTTGTCCGCCACCTGTTTCGTGATGACGCCGAGCAGGCCCGCCTTGTCCGCGACCGGCGCCGCGTTGATATTATAACGCCTCATCATGGCGCCCGCCTCTGCAACGGTGATATCCGGGGCAAAGGTTATCGCCGGATGCGACATGATGTCCTCGGCGGTCGTAAGCGGCTTTATCGTCTTACGCAGGGCCGCGATGAGCCTCTCCTTCGCCTGCACGAGCGTTATCCCCTTTATGGTGGCGGAGGCGGCATAGGCATGCCCCCCGCCGCCGAGGAGGCGCATGACCGCGCCTGCGTCGACCTCCGGGGCGCGCGAACGGGCAATGACGTGCACCCTGTCGCTTGAATCGGCGAGCATGAAAAGGCATCCGGCCTTCTCTATCTCGACTATCTTGTGCGCGAGCACGGCTATGTCCCCGGCGTAACGCTCAAGATAACCGGAGACTATCAGGATATCGGCCCCGCAGACCGAGTATACGGCCCCGGACTGCAGGAACTCGTTCAAGAGGGAGACCTCGTCAGGGGTAAGCTCCCGGCGCAGAAGTGTCGTAACGACGGCGAGGTCGGCACCGCACGACAGGAGATGGCCCGCGGCCTCGAAGTCCGCAACGGTCGTGGAGGCGTATGTGAGCGAACCCGTGTCCTCGTATATGCCGGCCATCATTATAGTGGCCTCGGACGGGGTTATCTCAATCCCGCGCTCCTTGAGGATACGGGTCAGCACGGTCGTTGTGGCGCCGTAGGGCTCGACAAAGAGCTCGTCCGCGGCCACGTCGTCGCCCGTCGGCGGATGATGGTCGTAGACGTGCACCTTAACGCCGGGCCTGCCTATGACCGAGGCGAAACGCCCTATCCTCGAGGCCTGCCTTACATCGACGAGTATGAGCGTGGTAATCTTATCGAGGTCGACGTCTTTCATTCGCTCGATATCATACGGCAGGTGCACCGTCTCGATTGCATCCCTGAGGCGCGCCTCAAGAGAGCCGGAAAAGACGAGATGCGCCGCCGGATAGAGCTTCTTCACGGCCACCATCGAGGCGAATGTATCGAAGTCGGCGTTATCGTGCGTGGTCACGCATTCCATCTATTGATATTAGCATACAAAAGGCCGGCATTCAAACGAAGAGATGGGATTTATCCTCTATTTTCAAGGGGTTTGGCCTACTTGACAGCCCCCTGTTAAGGGCTATACTCAAAACAGGGGGAAGAGATGACCATCACGATGACCATGAGCGAGTTTAGTTTGTTTATCGCCGCAATCGCCTTTCTTGCGTTGGTCATTGCGCTCATCTCCGCCGTCCGGCAGATAAAACGGACCGCTGCTGAAATGGAAAGACTCTCGAAGGAAGGCACAAAGACGGCTGAAAACCTCAATCTGATATTACGCACCGTCGGCGAGGAGGCCGCGGAAATCAAGGAGGTGATAGAACGCTTGCGGGGCACCGGGCTCAAGGCCTCTGATCTCGCGGATACGGTTCTGGATAATTTGAAAGGCCCGGTGATCGCTATAATCGGCCTCCTCTTCGGCGCCGAGGCATTCATTAAACGTCTCTTTGCTGCAAGATGCAAGGATGACGACGGAGGGACGAAAGATGACAAACAACAGTAAAATATTGCTGGCGTTTCTGGCGGGCGGCGCAATCGGCGCAGGAGTGGCGCTCCTGACGGCGCCGGCATCGGGCGCAGAGACGAGAAAGAGGGTCAAAGAGACGGTTGACGAAGCTGGTAGAAGGGTCAGGGAATCCGTCAACGAAGCGGGCAAGATGGTAATGGAGTCGGTTGACGAGGCAAAGCATCGCCTTGAAGAGAAGACCATCGGACTCCAACGCGCGTTCACGGACAGAAAGGAAGGTATCAAGACCGCTTACGCGGCAGGCAAGGACGCATATAACGCGGCTACGGTGCGCGTAGCGGAATAGGCGGCCGCGGACCGGCCTGAGTAAATGGAGACGCCAGGTGACTGAAAAAAAACTTACGCTATCCGTGGTAACGGCGGACGTCGGCGGCTTGGTCGGACATGTCAGCGGTCACCCTGACATTCTCGATACAGCAAGGGAGCGCCTGCATCACGCCAGGGAAAAGGGCGTTTTATGCGACTCAACCGTCTTGCGTTGCGGAGACGACGTAGCCCTCGTCATGACGCACAGGGGCGGCGTGAATAACCGAAAGACGCATGAACTTGCGTGGAATACCGTCGTCGCCTGCAGGGAAGCGGCCGAGGAGTTAAAACTCCACACGGCCTCCGGCGTCTTTCACAAGGATGCGTTTAACGGCACGGTACGGGGCCTTGGGCCCGGCGTGGCGGAGATGGAATTCGTCGAGCGTGCGAGCGAGCCCGTCGTCATCCTGATGATTAACAAGGCGACAAGCGGGCCTTTCAACCTGCCGCTCTACAAGGTCTTCGCGGACCCGTTCAACACAGCCGGGCTTATCCTCGACGCCGCGATGCTCGAGGGGTTCTCCTTCAAGGTCGTGGATCTCGCAAGCGGAAGCTCCATCATGCTTTCGACGCCCAAAGAGACCCATCCCCTGCTGGCCCTTATCGGCTCTACCAGCCGATACATCGTTTCGGAGGTCATGAGGAACTCCGACTACGAGGTTTGCGCCGCGGTCTCGGCTCAAAAAATCAGCAAAGCCCCGGGCAGCATGACGCGCCAGAGCGAGCCAGCCGCCATAGTGAGGTGCCATACCGGTTTTCCGGCTGTCGGGGAGGTGATGGAGGCGTTCGCATTCCCGCACCTTGTGCGCGGCTGGTTGAGCGGCGCGCACAACGGGCCGCTCATGCCGGTGCCGTTCTACGAGGCGAACCCGACGAGATTCGACGGCCCGCCGCGCGCTATAGCCGCGGGGTTCCAGGTCTCCGACGGCAGGCTTATCGGGCCGCACGATATGTTCGACGACCCGTCGTTCGACGAGACTCGCAGGCTCGCCGGCCAGATAACCGAATACATGCGGCGTCACGGCCCGTTCGAGCCTCACCGTCAGAGCGAGATTGACCTTGAATCGACGAACCTGCCCCATATCGTAGAGATGATACGGGACCGGTTCACAAAGCAATAGTTCGATGCCGCGTTGCGGCATAAAGCGAGGTGATTAAAATGAAAGGACCCAGGATTATACAAAAAAAGGCGATAGATACCGCGCACGACTCGTACCTGCTGGGCCTTCCCCCTGAAGAACTGGCGGTATGCAAGGTCTGCGGAGTCGTATGGCACTCGAAACACTGGTCGCTGCCAAATGAGACGCTTACAGCCGCCTCTAATGACAAAGCCGCGCAGACCACCTGTCCTGCCTGCAGGAAGACGGCCGACAGGTTCCCGCAGGGCTTTGTCACCATTCAGGGCGCGTTCACCGTGGAGCACAAGGACGAGATATTGAACCTTCTGCGCAACAAAGAGTCGCGCGCGCTGCATATAAACCCTCTTGAGCGCATCATGGAGATAAAAGAGAGCGGCGGCTCCATGGAGGTCACAACCACCACGGACAAGCTCGCGCAGCGCATCGGCCGCATGCTCCATAAGGCCTACGGAGGCGAGATAGAATACAAGTGGAGCTCCGACAATAAACTCGCCCGCGTCTACTGGACGCGCAACGACAGTCCATAGAAGCTCCATTAAGACGCCGCGCGTTCCCTTCGCGCGCCCACCCCTGCCTTACGCCAGGGGTGTTGTCAATAGACAAGACCCTTGGCCGAAAATCGGCGCCGAGTCATTATCCTCTTCAAACCACCCGCGTTTGCGGTATAATATCCATATTGCAGGCCGCTGAAAAATTTGCCGTCTTTGCGCGCGCTGAACCTGAGAGAAACATGCCGGGGGCGCTCTCATACCTGCGCACGCAAAAAACAGGCAATAGACAACCGTGTTTATCGTTTCATTATAACGAAGGGAAAACTTTTTCAACAGGCCGTCAGGCGATAGATGCACTATGACAAGAGCGGCGCAGCATGTCCGCCCTGCCCTGACCGAAGCCGCGAGAAATATAATGGAAGCAAGACTTGCCAGACAGGCCGAAGCGGGTTACGTCGATTGTTACCTATGCTCCTTTCGATGCCACATCGCCGACGGCAGACGCGGGGTCTGCGGGGTGAGGGAAAATACCGCGGGCACGCTCTACAGCCTCGTCTACGGCAAACTTATCGCCGAGCACGTAGACCCTATCGAGAAAAAGCCCCTCTACCACTTCCAGCCCGCGTCGAGGTCGTATTCCATCGCCACGGCAGGGTGCAACTTCAGGTGCCTGCACTGCCAGAACTCCGAAATCTCGCAGATGCCGAGAGACCAGCGCCGCATAGTCGGCGACGACGTATCTCCGGAAGAGGTCGTGCACGAGGCCTACAACACCGGGTGTTCGAGCATCTCGTATACCTACACCGAACCCACCATATTCTTCGAGTTCGCGTACGACACGGGCGTGCTTGCAAAACAGCAGGGGCTGAAGAACGTCTTCGTCACGAACGGCTACATGACGGCCGAGTGCCTCGACGAGCTGCGCGGGGTGCTTGACGCCGCAAACGTGGACGTAAAGGCGTTTAACGAGAGTTTTTACAAGAAGACCTGCGGCGCCACGCTCAAACCCGTGCTCGAATCCATAGAGCACATGCTCAAGCTCGGGATATGGGTCGAGGTCACGACGCTCATCATCCCGACGCTCAACGACTCCGACGAGGAACTCCGCGCGCTGGCACGCTGGCTCGCCTCCCTTGACAAGTCTATCCCGTGGCACGTAAGCGCCTTTCACCCGTCCTACAAGCTCATGCACCTGCCGCCCACACCGGCAGACACGCTCATCCGCGCAAGGGAGATAGGACTTGCGGAAGGCCTGCGTTACGTCTACACCGGCAACATCCCCGGCATAGAGGGCGAGACGACATACTGTTATGGCTGCGCAAAGCCGCTCATCGAGCGGTCAGGCTTCAGCGTCAAGACAAACGTCATAAAGGACGGCAAATGCCCGCACTGCGACACGCGAATCGACGGCGTCGAGCTTTAACGGGTTTTTCAGGCTATCATGGGAGGCTTTTATGCTCGCTGAATTCAGCATTACACCGATAGGAACGGGCGAGTCCGTTGGAGACGTCATCGCGGCGGTGATAAGGCTGGTCGACGAAAGCGGCCTTCCATACAGGGCCAACCCCATGGGCACCGTGGTCGAGGGCGAATGGGACACAGTCATGGCGCTTCTAAAGAAGTGCCACGACGAGGCCATGAAGGTCTCGCCGCGCGTCGTCTCCCACGTCGCCATCGACATGAGGCCGTCGAAGCCCAACAACCGCCTGACGGAAAAACTCAAGGGCGTGGAGAGACGGCTTGGCAGAAAGGTCAGGACGTAGACCGTACAGGCCGCAGGTACGCACGGGCGCAAATCAATTAAACAAATCAGCGGCCCTCTGCAGGCCGCACGGACATCACATACCCAATGAATTTTCTCGCCGCTTTCTCACTCTCCTTCATACCGCTCTTCGTCGCCATGGAACCGCTCGGCGTCATACCTGTCTACGTGGGCATGACGCGGCCTTTCACTCCGGCGCAGAGGCGCCACGTCCTCAACTACTCGCTGATAACGGCTACGCTCATCACGCTGGCCTTCCTCATCGTGGGCAAAGCCGTCTTCAACGCCCTCGGCATCACCATAGGCGACTTTCAGATAGCGGGCGGCCTGGTCCTCCTGTGCATCGCCATCTACGACATCGTCATGACCTCGCGCGGACACATCGAGATGAAGCTGACCTCCGGCATCGGCATCGTCCCTCTCGGCACGCCCCTTATAGCGGGGCCCGCGGCCTTGACGACCCTCCTTATGCTGAACGACCTCTACGGCTTTACCGTAACCGTCTGCGCGCTTGCGGCCAACCTCATAATCATCTGGGTCGCCCTTCTCCAATCCGACACCATCATGAAATACCTCGGAGAAAACGGCGCGCGCGGCATATCAAAGGTCATCTCGCTGCTGCTTGCCGCCATCGCCGTGATGATGATACGGCGCGGGATAGAAGGCATCTTCATAAAATAGCCGCCCGGCCAACCGGTGCGCCGCCTGTTGATATACGTCATTGAAATCAGCGGCCTTGATTGTATATACTGGTTGGGACGGCCGCGACAGACGAATATCCCGCGGGCCGAACCGCCATGCAAGGAGACCTTTTCAATGCTTCTCAAGGCCGCGCTCTTCCTTCACGTCATATCCGCGATATTCTGGGTTGGGGGCATGCTCTTTCTCGTCCTGGTCGTGGCCCCATACCTGATGACGCTCACCGACCCGGCGGACAAATCAAAGATCTTTCAGATAGTCGGAAAGCAGTTCCGCTTCTGGGGCTGGGTCGCCATCGTCACACTGCTCGTAACCGGCCCGGTCATCCTCTATATGCTCTACGGCATCCCGTTATCCGGCATCTTCGACCCGGAGCTGCACAAGACCCTCTTCGGCAAGACGCTCGCGCTGAAGCTGACCTTCGTGACCATCATCGTCCTGTCAAGCCTCTTTCACGACTTCTGGCTCGGACCGAAGGCGCGCTACTCGCGCAGCCTCTCCAGATGGGCGCGCATCTTCGGGCGCACGAACCTCATCATCGCGCTTGTTATCGTCCTGTGCGCGGTGCTCCTGCGTCTGAGTTTGACATAGCAAGTAGCAGAAAGACTCAAATTTAGTTCAGGCTGCTCAAAAAGCTCCGGATGTGAGGCGTCGAGGAGCGAGGAATGAGGCGTATGTTGTGTATACGCCGCAGTGACGAGCGACGAAGACAACAAAACAGATGGAGCTTTTTCAGCAGCCTGGCATAGATAAAATAGGGAGCTTCCATGCACAAATTCGACCCCAGTCACATAGACAGACTCCTCAGGCAGGAGCGGCAAGACGCCATAAGGCCGGAGCAGGTCCTGCGCGAGGCAGGTCTTGGCGAAGGCGGCGTCTTTGCGGACGTGGGCTGCGGCCCCGGGTTTTTCACCCTGCCCGCCGCCGCAATCGTCGGACCGAGCGGACGCGTCTGGGCCATAGACACCCAGCCTGAGATGCTCGATGCCCTGAAAAACCGCGGCATACCCGCCAACGTGACGCTCGTCAGGAGCGGCGAGGCAAAGATACCCATCGAAGACAGAGCAGCCGACCTCGCGCTTGCGGCATACGTGCTTCACGAGGCCGCGGACACGGTCGCCTTTCTCATGGAGATACTGCGGCTCCTAAGGCCCGGCGGTAAACTTGTCATAATCGACTGGAAGAAGCAACAGGAAGAGCACGGGCCGCCAGAGGCCGAGCGCATAACCGAGGAAGAGGCCGCCGCCTTTATAGCGTCGGCGGGCTTTAAAGACGTCGCTACATCGTCCATGAACGCGTCCCACTACATGATAACGGCCGTCAGGCCGCAGGATTAACGGATGAAGGTCGAGGCGAACGGCTGCGTCATTGAGCTTGTCCAAGGCGATATAACGGACGAAGAGACCGACGCGATAGTGAACGCGGCAAACACCGGACTTGCGGGCGGAAGCGGGGTTGACGGGGCCATACACAACGCCGGAGGCCCTGAGATAATGGCCGAGTGCAGGAATATCGGCAACTGCCCCACGGGCGAAGCGGTAATCACCACAGGCGGCAGGCTCAAGGCGCGCCGCGTCATACACACGGTCGGCCCGATATACCGGGGCGGGACGCATAACGAGGCGGCCCTGCTGGCGAGCGCTTACAGAAAGTCTCTTGAGCTGGCCCTGTCCGAGCGGCTTAAAAGCGTCTCGTTCCCATCCATCAGCACCGGCGCTTACGGCTATCCCAAAAAAGAGGCAGCGGAAATCGCCCTGAAGACCGTCCTCAAGTTCCTTGCCGCAACCCCGGGAAGCGGCCTAAAGCTCGTAAGGTTCGTCCTCTTTTCCGACACCGACCTCAAGGTCTATTCCGAGACCCTTGCGCATCTGAGATAATTTTTATGGGTCGGGAGTTTCCTCCCGGCCCACATGGCATGGCGTCAGGAGGAAACTCCTGACGCCACAGAAGATGACGTATATCTGTAGCTCAGGCCTTCAGGCCTGATACTACGCGTCCAACGCCGTTTAGTCAGGGCTAAAGCCCTGAGCTACGCAAGACGACGTCCGTGTAGTCCAGACCAACAGGTCTGAGCCTTCGGAGTGACAAAAAGAGAATTAATCAGACCCTCCTTAACAACAGAAACGCCTTCACCCCCGTCAATCCCGCCTAAACCTTGCAAACGCCCTTATGCCGACAATCATGGTGCGGCCTTCGGTATTCGGGCTTACGTGTATATAGAGGGTATCCGTCTCGTGCATCGAGTCGAATATCGCGGCAATGCCAAAGGCGGCCGCCGTGTGAAAGCGGCCGCACAGGCCGAGATAGTCCCTGACCTTTGCGCCGTGTAAGCGCATGGAGAGAGCGCGGGCATGAGCGCCGCTTAAACGAAGCCCGGGCATCAGATAGACGGGACAGCCGGTTTCAAGCCACGGCATTACAGCCTGCGCAACCGCGCTTGCCCACGCATCAATATCCCCGTCGTCTATTCCAAGCGCAAGCTCAACCACGCCTTCAACAGCGCCGCATGCCCCGGCCGGGTCTCGACCGATGCAGAGCCAGCCGCCACCCTCGCCCATCAGCTCGTCTTCCGCAAGGGGAAGCCTTTTCATGTGGGCGGACCGGGGATGGCTCAGCTCATCAACCCCTCCGACGAGAGATTGCTCCGCATACCCGTCCATGACGTCCGAGACCGCAAACCGGAGCGCGCTCTCGAACGAGAGCTCCTCCTGAGAGACCGTGATATTCGTCGATGTCAGACCCGCGGTCTTTGCCACATGAAAGGCGGTAGTGTTGCTCACGGAGTTGATGAAGGCGTAAGGCGAGGTCGAGCCTGCCCCGCCCTCCATCACCTGCTCAAAGAGCGCCGTCGTCGCCTGCACCTCTCCGAGGCCCGTTGCAAAGTATAAAGGCGAGGATGGTTCAAACGGCGCGCATAGACGTTTAATCGCTAATTGCGAGCCGATGACGGCGAGTTCCGTAAAATGACCCGCGCGCCTCATCTCCTTGCCCGTAAGCTCCATGAGGATATCGGACAGGTCCGCCTGGAGCGGGTCGCGGCCCAAGGCCCTGCGCCCGGAGGCATCGATATCGCCGTGCGGACCGATGGCAACGGCGGACATTATATAGGCGCGCATCTTTTTATTCTCTCTTAGGGTCTAATACCCTGCGGCTTGCCGCGTTTTTTAAATCCCCTCCACCTTTATGGGGGAGGGTTAGGGTGGGGGTGAATTAGGCTCCACCCTCCCCTTAATCCCCTCCCATCAAGGGAGGGGAAGTATCAGAAGATACCCCGCGACTTGCCGCGGGGTAGTTTATTCATAGCCCACCGTGACGGATAATCAGGGACGTGTTATTGCCGCCGAAGCCGAAGAAGTTGAGCATGTAACAGCCCGGCACGGCCTGCAGGTGCTCGGCAAGCGGAACCGCGGCCATGGCCGGGTCAGCGCTCTCAAAGCCCAGTGTGGACGGTATAAAACCATCGGCAAGCGCGCCGAGCAGCGCCGCCGTCTCGATTGCGCCGCATGCGCCGAGGGTATGGCCGATATATCCCTTAAACCCGGTAAACGACGGCATGGCCCGGCCGAAAACGGCCTTCATGGCCGCAACCTCGGTAGCGTCGTTATCAATGCTCCCGGTGCCATGCGCCTTTATGGTCTTGATGTCAGCCGGGGTTATGCCCGCGTCTCTGATAGCGGCGGCCATTACGGAGGCCGCGACCTTGCCGTCGAGACCCGTGCTTATGACGTTATGGGTATCACACAGATTAGCCGCGCCAAGCAGGACGCCGGTGGAGGGCGAAGGAGGCGCATCAACGGATTCGAGTATCAGGACGGCGCAGGCCGAGCCAAGCTGTATCCCGCCCCTTGCAGCGTCGAACGGCCTTGTGCCGGCCGGCGAAAGGAGCATCAGGGAATAAAAACCGTTGAGCGTGAAGGCCGAGAGGGCCTCCACGCCAACGACGATAGCCCTCTTCGCATCGCCGCGCCTCAGCATGCGCATGGCAGCGAGCACGGCGTTGGCGCTCGACGTGCAGGCGGTAGTGACGGTCAGGACAGGGCCGCGAAGCCCAAGGCCTTTTGCCATGCGCGATGCCGCCCTGCCTGTGCCGCGGATGCCCACGGGCACGGGCGCGTCGCCCAAGACCTTCTCGCGCGCGTAAATGGCTTCGGCCTCATAGAGCAGGCCGGACGTGCCGAGGATAAGCGCGCTATCCCGGATATCGTTCCGGTCAAGCCCGGCCGAACCTATGGCCTCGTCGAGCGCCAGCGCAAGGACGGTATCGATAAGCGCGTCCTTTTCGCTGAGCAGAGCCTGCGGGTATTGGTTTACCTTGAATTCGTTCGAATAGGGAAGGGGAAATGCGTCATACACGGAGGCGCTCTGACGCCTTGCGGCCAGACCGCGCCGGAGCGCGTCCATGCCCGCCCCGTATGAGGTGACGGCGCCCATGCCTCGTATCTCAATGTGCATGCTTACTCAAACTTCTATGGTATCCGCGAGTCTGTTTATAGAGCCCATCACGCGCATGGCGTCCTTGCTGTCGATTATCCTGATGCCGTAATGTTTCTTCAAGGCCACGCTCAACTCAAGGACGTCAAGGGAGTCGAGGCCGAGCGGAGAGTCCGGGCCTATGAGCGGCGCGTCGTCAGGCACTGACTCGGGCGCGGCCTTCTTGCGGCAGGTCTCTATGATAAGCCTTTTGAGCGCGAGTTTGAGCACGTCGTTACCTGAACCCGCCATCGTCTTGATACGCCTCCTATCTGGTAGTCCTGCGAAGCCTCAGAACCGCGATAAGACCCGCTGCGGCCGCAAAGACGAGCAGTCCCGCAACCTCTTGCAGTATATCACGAACGGAACCGTGCCGCACGAAAATGTCCAGGTACCCGTCGAGCCCCCACGACATGGGCGAGACAACTGCAAGCCGCTGCATGACCGGCGGCATGATGAACTTCGGCACCATGATGCCGCCGAGCGCGCCGAAGATGATGATGGAGGCGCCGCCGAAGGTCGTTGCCTGCTCCGTGGTCTTGCAGTATGCGGCCACGGCAAGCCCGTAGCTCACGGCGGCGAACGAGACGGCGACCGAGACCATGGCTATGGCAACGGGCGCGTCCCCGATCTCAAGCCTGTCGCCGCCGAGGAGCGGCACGATATACATCCCTGCAAGGAGCATCAATATAAGCTGCAACTGATTGACGATAAAGAAAGGCACGGCCTTGCCGAGCATGATGACCCATACCGGCACTGGCATCGAACGCAGACGCTGAAGGCAGCCCGCCTGCCGCTCCTTGATGAAGGTCACGGATAGCGGTATGACCAGGAAGAATACGGCGAAGAGCGACCACGCGGGTACGCTCTGCTGCACCGAGGTCGGCTTCGGTAAGTCGCCCTGTTCAGCCCGCGCAGCCGCGTCCTCGGCAACGACCTCGGCAAAAGGCCTGTTGGACGCAAGTATCTCCCTTATCTCCTTCTCGCGTTCGGGCGTTATCTTCATGCCCGCGAGCGCGGCAAACCTCTCCCACAGGACCCGGTTTTCAATGGCCTGCAGGACGCGGCCCGTGCTTACAGCGGCAAGGCTTCGCATGTCGGAGCGCAACTGCGGGTCGGCAATCAGCCGCACCTTGACTTGAGCCGCGTCCACGCCCCTGACAAAGCGCAACTGCCGCTGTACGGCTGAGTTGGCCCCGGCGGTCGCGCCCCGCGGTATGATGACGGCGAACTTGTGGCGTCCGGCAGTGACGTCGGCCTTTATATCTTCCTCGGTCGTCCCGTTGCCCTCTACGGCCGTCTCAACCCTGAATGCCTTGATGGACGAGAACGCCTCGATAACGGCAGGCCCGACCACGTCTCTGTCGTTGTCTATTATGACGACGGGCAATACTACCCCGCCCTGCTCCCTGAAGGTGTCGCGCATGGCCATGGATATGATGAGGACGAATATCAGCGGCATGACGAAGAGGAGCAGGAAGGCCTCCCTGTCGCGCAGCAGGTGCCTTGTCTCCTTCTTTACGGAGGCGATGAGTTTATTGAGGTTCGATGCCATGGTTATGTCCTATTCCCTCAGCCCCCGGCCCGTAAGGGATATGAATAGGGCCTCAAGGTTCGAGACCCCGTGCGAGACCGAGAGTATGCCCGCGCCCGCCTCTTCCATGAGCCTTATCATCTCGCACATGGCGGCTGTCGGCTGCGCGCTTGCTGCGCGGATAATAGAGCCCTCGCAGGAGACCTGCCGTATGCCGTCAATCTCCCCCAACCGGCGCAGCAGAGCCTCGGATGGCGCGCACTGGGCGCGTATCTCGACCGTGCCCGCGCCGCTGGCCGCGAGTATCTCGGCAAGGCCGCCGTGTGCGATTATCCTGCCCTGGTCTATTATGGCTATATCCCGGCAAAGGCATTCGACCTCTTCCATGTAATGACTCGTATAGACGATGGTCATGCCGGCCGCGTTCATGGCCTTGAGGCTGTCGAAGATAAAGAGCCTCGACTGCGGGTCTATGCCCACGGTCGGCTCGTCAAGGATGAGTATCTCCGGCTCGTGGATAAGGCCGATGACGAGGCTCAACCGCCTCTTCAGCCCGCCGGAGAGCGTCTCCGCGCGCTTTTGCGCATAAGGGCCGAGCCTTGCGATACGCAGGCACTCGTCAACGCGCCCGCCGAGGCGGGAGCCTCCAAGCCCCATCATGGAGCCGAAGTATTCCAGGTTCTCGGCCGGGGTCAGGGACGGGTAGACGGCAAGGTCCTGCGGCACGACCCCGATGCGCCCTTTGACCTCGTCCGGCGAAGCGGCGAGGTCGAGGCCCGCAATGCGCACGCGGCCCGCGTCGGGCGCGAGCAGGCCGCACATCATGGAGACAAGCGTGGTCTTGCCAGCGCCGTTCGGGCCCAGCAGCCCGAAGAAGCTCCCGCGCCCGACAACGAGGTCGACGCCTGCCACGGCAGGGGAGGCGCCGCCCGGGTAGGTCTTGACAAGGCCGCCAAGCTCTATGGCCGCCTCAACCGAGGTCTTCATACGCGGCATATCCCGGCTTTCTCCTGAAATAGCGTTTGTATACGTGCGGAAGCGCCCCGGTTACGAAGATGAGCGCGAGCGCGATGAAAAATCCGGCCGAACCGGCGTGCGCGACCGTCGAGCCGAAGTAGACGTATATGACGCTGACGGGCGCAATGGCTATAAGAGAGGCGAGATAGAAGTCGATAAAGCGCATGGATGACAGGCCCGCGGCATAGCTTACCATATCCCACGGCAGGTTGAAGACGCGCAGCATCAGGGTCGCGCGAAACCCGGCGCCGGACATCCGCTCGTCAAGGCGAACAAGGGATTTTCTCGACGCCAGAAACCCGCGGAGCCTTTCTCCGGCCAGCCACCTGCTCGTATAAAAACCGACCGCGGTCGAGCCCGCCCCGCCTATGACGACGTATATCGTGCCGTAGACCGGGCCGAAGAGCGTGCCGGCGACGATGGTGAGCCCAAGCGAAGGCAGAAAAAATATGACGGGCTTGAAGACCGTGATGGCGATAAAGACAAGCGGGCCTGCCGCGCCGGCCGAGGCGACAGCCTTCGTTATCCCGTCCGGGTTCGCGTAGGGGAACCACTTCCAGGCCGCGGCACCCGCGCCTGCAATCGCCAATACCTTGACCGCGGCTCCTATGCTGACAACGGGCTTATTCATCTTGAAGGTCTATTATCCTTACGTCCCTGGCGGGCGTGAAGAGGAACGCGCCCTTGTCCGGGGCGGGATTTATGACGACGTCCTTAAGCTCCGTGACGGTGGATGCGCCCTCCCTGCCTACGACCTCAAACCTGTCAGGCACGGCAGAGCCTTCCCTGAATGCGAAGGTGACGCGGGCGAGAAATTTGGCCATGATGCCGGATATCGGCGTCATCTCGAAGAGATAACCGCCCTTAGCGCCGTAGACCGAGACGGAAAAGCGCTTTTCTATCTCCGGGATAGAGAACTCCATAATATTGGCGAGGAACTTTATGGCCTGGGCCGCGGCGTAATCATTGGACAAACGATGTCGCTCGGCCTCTTTCTTCAGCGGCCTGTAGACCCACATGTACGTACCGTCAACGATTGTCGTGACCTGTTCCGGGGTTGATATCGTAATGCGAAGGAGGTCAGGTTTTTTGAGTATGAGCACGCCGGCGCTGGCCGTCCCGCCGGCAAGGAGCGGGTTTCGCTTTGTCTGAACTATATGCGCGCTGACGGATTCCACGCCGCGCTGAAGGGCGCCGAGCTTCTTGAAGGCCTCTTGCGCCTCCGCGGGGCTAAGGCGCGCCAGCGGCGGATATGACGGGGACGAATCAACATCATGGCCCGCAACAGCCGCGGCAACTGCCGTGGAAGAGGCCACAATGAATACAAGGACTATGCAAAGCAGCTTGATGAAACAACGGCTACGCCGCCGGAGGGCCGCCTGACCCGTTACAGGGCGCGCTGCCGAATCGGCGCGCGCTGGCGCGGGACGCTGCCTATTCACCTTCCGCCGCGACCGCGGCCTTGCGGGCGCGCTCGGCGTATGCGCCCTCCACCTTGTTGCGGAAGGTGTGCCCGGCGTTGTAGGTGCAAAACGGGTATATCAGGCCGTTGGGCGCGGAATAATGCACCGCGCACCGCTTCACCCGCTCGACGCTGTAATTATAGTTGTCCATGAAGTGCATGCCTATGATGAAGAAGGTCTTGTAGGTATGGCCTTTGTGTTCCTGATTCCAGGAGTACTTCTTGTCGGAAAAGCCGTCGAGCGTCTTCAGGAACTTCTGGAAGGTAAGCCCGGCCGGGGCGGCCGCCGCGTTGAAGTACTTGCGCGCAAGCCCGAGCGCCTTTATGCTAGAGAAGACCTTGAACCAGCGCTTCTTCGTCTTTTTCGAAAGCTCGTCAACCTCGTTGAGAAGGCCGTGAAGGTCCAGAAAGCGCGGGGCCGGGACGGCGTTGCGATTCTCGTCCACGAAGAGGAGCGTGCCCATGACACAGTGATGGTGGCAGGTGTGGTTGGTAAGCTCGTGCCCGGTGATGGCGCTGCCGAGCTTTACAAACGGCGTCACCGCGCTGATAGGGAACCAGTCTTCATACGGGCGCGTGATGCCGGTCTGTTTGCCGACCTCGTGTATCATGTCTGCAAGTGTGAAACGCTTGGACAGGCGCTCCTCCTCCGCGTATCTGCCGGCGAAAACGATAGGTTGGACGGAGATGCCGGTCAGGACGTCGAGATTCTCAAAGGCAAGCTTTACAAGCGGCCCGAGTTGCTGGTCGTTTACGCCCTTTATGACGGTCGGGACGAAGATGATGCGCAGCCCCGCCTTCCTGCACGACTCTATGGCCGCGAGCTTGGTCTTCAATAGGGCGCGTCCGCGTATCTTCTTGAAGACCTCGTCGTCAACCCCGTCCATCTGCAGGTAGAGATACTGAAGGCCCGCCTCGGCAGCGGCCATGGCGAAGGCCGGGTCGGCGAACTTTATGCCGTTCGTCGCCGTCTGGATGTGCTTGAAGCCCAGGTCGCGGGCCGCCTTTATTATCTCGATGAACCTCGGATGTATCGTCGGCTCCCCGCCCATGAACTGGACGGCCTCGGCGGGCGCGGGGCGCCGCTCGCGCAGGTTCCTGAGCATGCCAAGCACCTCTTCAAACTCAGGCTGATACGGGCTGGTATTCGAGTCGGCGAAACAAACCGAGCACGACAGGTTGCACCTGCCCGTGATATCGACGTTGGCAAGCGAGGTATGGGTCGTGTGCATATTGCACAGGCCGCACGATGACGGACACTGGGTCGCGCCTTTTACGTGCGGGTTCTCGAAGCCCCGGCCGTCGCCGTAGTGCCAGCCTTCCATCTGCTCGAATATGCGGGCGTCGGAGAAGACAAGGTCGTTGAATACCCCGTGCTCGGGACACTCCTTCCTGACCATGACCCTGTTGTCGTCCACATATTCGTGGGCCTCTATGACCTTGAGACATTCCGGACAGATGGACTGGATGGTCCGCGGCAGGCCCGTGGTCAAGGGAGCGGTCTGCGCGCCGCAATAAGTCGTTCCCCCGCCGTTGCAGTTCTCAGAGTCCTTTGTCGCAGCCGGACGGACTGTCATCTCTTGCCCCTCCCCAGGGTAATAATTGCGATAATACTATGAATTGTATGCGAAAACAGGGGGTCTTTACAAGTCTTTTTTATCGCTGCACGGGCAAACGCGCGGCATATCGACGTATTAAGGCTATCTCTAAAAATCAGGTATTTTTTTCGAGGTCAAGGAAGGGCGGAAATAAAAAGCGCAGCATATATGACAATATGTGAGCATTTTTATTTCCGACCTGACGCAGAGATCGGGAAAAAGAACGATTTTTAGCCTTATTTCAGACCTCGACGAAGTTATACCACTGGTCAGGATAGAGCCGGATGGTCGCCTCGAAACTCTTGAGTATCTCACGGGCGCACGTCTCAAAGGCGGCGTCATCAGTCTCGTCAAGCTCTACCGGGCCGCCGATAATCGACCGATAGACCCCTGCCTCCTTTATAACGACCGCCGGGAGTATGACCGCCCCGGTCATCTTCGCCAGGAGGAGCGGCCCTTTCGGAAAATTACACGGCCTGTCGAAGAAGTCGGCCACAACGGCCCCACTCTGGCCTGCGCCGTACCTGTCAACGAGCATGGCCACGACCTCGCCCCTCTTGAGCGCCGCGAGAAGCTCGATGGTCGAGAAGGGTGAGTCCCCCAGTATGACGGTATTTATATTGTGCTTGCGCCTGTACTCGCGCTTCAGTTCGTCTATCTCAGGCACACCCTCGGCCGCGGTGACGACGTTTATCTTCAACCCGCGCTTGGCAAAGTATATACCGCCGAGTTCCCAGTTGCCGATATGCACGGTAAGCACGATGATGCCGCGTCCGCGTTTGACCGCCCGGTCGACGTGCCTGTCCCCCTCGTTGTTCCTGAGCACCCTGGCAAGAGAGGCCGCGTCAAGCCCCTTGAATACCCCGTAGTCCACGAGATAGCCGGAATAGTTCCGAAAGGTGGACAACGCCAGTGCCGCAATCCCGCGCTCGTCGAGATGCGGCAGGGCGCGGCGCAGGTTGCGCTTGACGTTGTTACGCGCTACCGTACAAAAAAGATAACTGATATCCGCAATCCGCGCGCCGCCCCAGTACGCGACCGCCCTCGGAAGGCGCCCGATAAACCTGGTGCCGAGCCTGTAGACGACGGGTCTGCCCAGGACGTGTCTGGCAGGCACGGCTGAATGCATATCTTTATCCAATGATGTCACTGATGCGGGCGGGGCGCCCCATCCCTCGGTTTTCATACGGCCAATCTTATCTTTCACAACCGCGTCTTCGCGTATAATGGATGATGGCGGGCAGAAGCACCATGGCCGCAAACAGACAGGCCGTAACCCCGATGGAGATTATTATACCAAGCGAAGCCAGGCCTTTAAAGGGCATAGTTACAAGCGAGCCGAATCCCGCGATAGTCGTCAGGGCGCACATGATTACAGCCACGCCGACCCGCGCGACCGAAGACTCCGGCGGCTCATCCGAGAACGAGCCGGCCTCGACATGATCCTGCATGATATAGACCCCGTAGTCAACGCCGATGCCCAGAAGCAGCGGTATCGCCGCAATGTTGATGAAGTTAAGCGGGATTCCGGCAAGCCCCATAAAACCCAGCGTCAGCAGGAGACCTGCTGACAACGGAACAAGCACAAGGGCCGATATCTTCAGATTCCGGAACTGCGCATATATTATCAGCGCAATAAGGACGGAGGATATGAGGGAGGCGCGCAGACTGTCCATTATAATGGTTTTTTTGAGATTGGCGAACATTATCACGGCCCCTGTCAGCTCAAAGCCGTCTCCGAGCGCGGCAACTCCCGATTGCACAGTTGCGAGCGCCGAGGCGTCCCAGTTGGCGTCCTTTGGGAATACAAAGGCCGCCGTCTTGACCTTCTCCTGATTGTAAAAAAGCCGCAAACGCCTGCCGCCGTTACCGTCCAGCGTTTCAAAACCTACGGGTTGGGTTATTTTAACGGCTCCGGCTACCCTCTTCACATAATCGTCATACCCCGGCTGATATATGAAGCCATTCTTGAGCATCTGCGCCTTCAGAGTCCTGCGCAGCCCTTCTTCGGTGACAGAGCCTCGAAGCGCGGCCATGGCCGCTATGGACTTCATCTGATGGTCAGGCAACGGCAGGAAGACGGAGGCGGAACTCGCGCTCTCTATGACACCCCTTGACCGCCATCCATCCATGGTGTCGTTTAAGCGCGAATAGCGCTCCATAAGGATTTGTTTGTCCGTGCCCGATGCGATTATTGCAAGCGGGTTCCTGCGAGCGCCGAAACTCCCGGCAACGACTTTGTCGGCGGCGGCGGCCTCGCTGTCCCTGAGCCCAAGGCTCTCAGGGCTGTTATCAAACTTCAGCCCCGTAAGCCCGGCAGCGGCAACGGCAATAAGCGCGACGCTTACGGCGATAATCACGCCCGGGCGCGCGTGTATGAGCCTGGCAAGTCCCGCCATGCCGAAGGTGCGCGCCTTTGGCGAAAAAAGACGCCCCTGTAACCTGCGCTCCATCAGGACCATAAAAGAGGGCATAACAAGCAGCGTTGCGGTGAGACAGGCCAGGACGCCGATGCCCGCGATGATGCCGAGGTTATGCAGCCCCTTGAAAGAGGTCGTCATGATGCAGAAAAAAGCGGCTGCGGTGGTAAGGGCGCCGGTTATGATGCCCGGGGCGGTCTTGGTAAACATGGTAACAAGGGCCGTATCAATATCCGCGCCTGCCCTTACCTCGTCTTCGCATCTCGAAAAGACGTGTACGATATAATCGATCCCAAGCCCCATCAGCATGGCCGTCACCACGCTTGAGACCATATTGAGCGAGCCGAATATAAGCGCGGCGGCGGCGAGCGTCCACGCCAGCGCGACAAAGAGCGTAAGGGCGGCCTGCAAGGTCACGACAACCCGCTTTCTGAAGACGACCGTGAAGAGAAATAAGACGAGCGCGGCCGATATCAGGGCGTTTTTAACGGCCTCCGGCAGCAGCCTTGAGTTGGCCTCCATGGCAAAGGCATACGGCCCTGCAAGGGATATCTTCAGGTCTGACGGGTCGGCGGCGTTCTTTACGGTCTCGTCTATCACCGTTCCGACCGCGTCTTTGAACTTCTTCAGAAATCCGATGTCCCTGCTCGCGCCCGAGGGCTTCACGAATAAAATGAGTATTGAGTTATCTTTACTGACGTAAAAACCCTGGCTGCCCGCGCCCCGGCCTGAAGCGGCCCTTGCCACTGACGCCGTGACTATCTGGCGGAGATTCAGGGGGTCGCGCAGGATTACCTCCGTATCAATCGGCGACGAAAGCGGCGAGAGGAGCCGCGCCCTGTTCTCGCTTATCTGGCGGGCGATGCCGTCACCGGAGAGCCGCGCCTTCAACTGACCGAGCCCGGTCTCGTCAAGATAGAGCGGAAAACGCGCGGCCATGGCCGAGTAGTCAGCGCCAAGCGCATTGTAATCGACAAAATCCACGAGCCCGGTCTCAATGAGCCTGTCGCTCAGGGCCGCGGCCGTCTCAAAGTAATCGCCGGCCTTCCCGCCCTTCGATTCAAGGACGACGATAAGGTTGTCGGTAGTGCCAAAGTCCTTGATGAAGTTCGTGAAGGTCTCTATGGCGGGGTTCTTCGCAGGCAGGACGTCCATGATATCGGGCTTTATCTCCAACCGCAATAGCATGAAGACCGCAGCAACGGTCAGGACGCCGGTGGCGGCCAGCACGTACGCATGTGACCTCGAAATGAGTCTGGCAAGCCCTTTTAATATCTTATCCATTACCGGAAAAAGTTAACAGAACCGGGGCTGATTGGCAAGGTCAAAAGACGTGGCCCCGTTACGGTGTTTGACAATGCCCCTCGGCCTGTGGTAACAGGATGATATGACAATTTCGCGGCCCGCGACAAAGCACGTGCTCATCCTTGACGGGATGTGGAACAAGAGCCTGGCGGCGGTGCGCTCGCTGGGGCTTCGCGGGATGCGCGTAACCGCCGGTGAGCACACGGTCTTCGCGGCCGCCATCTTCTCGCGCTACTGCGCAAGGCGCGTTATATATCCGTCTCCCGCATCGAGTCCGAAACGTTTCATGCGCTGGCTTTTGCGTGAACTCCAGACAAGACCCTACGATATGGTCATGCCGACCGAGTTCGCGACACAACAGTTGCTGGCCGCCAACCGCGAGAAGATTATAGAGCTTACGCGCCTGCCCTTCGCCGAAGAGACCCTTTCGGCGAACATACACAACAAGGCATGGCTCCTGCGCCATGCGGCCGCCGCCGGCATACCGTGCCCGGCGACCGAGTTCTTCGACGACATAAGCCGCCTCCATGCGGACTTCGAATACCCGGTCGTCATAAAACCGCGCGAGAGTTCCGGCTCAAGGGGCATCAGATTCGTCAAGACAAAGGACGAGTTCATCCCTGCATACAGGGCCGTCCACGCCCGTTACCCGAACCCGCTCGTGCAGGAGTATATCCCGAACGGCGGGGCCTACGGCGTGGGCGCGCTCTTTAACCGCTCATGCGAGCCGCGCGCGGCTTTCGTCTACAAAAGGCTTCGCGAGTACCCGGTCTCAGGCGGGCCTTCGACACTGCGCGAGAGTGTCAGGAATAGCGAGGTCAAGGACCTCGCCCTGCATCTGCTTAAGTCCCTGGGCTGGACCGGGCTTGCGCACGTCGAGTTCCGCCTCGACGCGAGGGACAACAGGCCGAAACTCATGGAGGTAAACCCCAGGGTCTGGGGCTCCATGCACCTGCCCGTCATATCGGGCATGGACTTTCCGTTTCTCCTCTACCGGATGGCCATGGACGGCGACATCAAGCCGCAGTGGTTCTACAAGACGGGCATAAGATGCCGCTGGCTCATCCCCGGGGACGCGCTCCATCTGCTCTCGCGGCTGTGCAGCTTGAAACTGCCGCCTGGCTTCTTCGATAGGAACGACGGGGACGATATCATATCCGCCGACGACCCGCTGCCGCTCCTCGGACGCCTCAGCTCCTGCCTGCCGCTCCTCTACAGCCCTTCAATGTGGAAGATGCTGAAGAGGTAACACAGGCAGCGATGATTCGCCGTCAAAACGCCGCAGCCCTGCTGACGGCCTTTTTCTTCGGGGGTCTTTTGCTCTTTAACCGCCTGACTTACAGACCTTTACTCGCCCTTTTTGCCGCTACCGCGCTCTTTTTAAGCGGCTGCGGCGCGTTCATCTTCAACCCGGAAAGAGAATTAACGGCCGACCCTGCCTTTGACGCCGTTGCCCCGCACGAAGACGTCTTCTTTACCACCGCCGATAACGTGAGGCTTCACGGCTGGCTCTTCCGCGCGGCCAGGCCCAAAGGCATCGTCGTCTTTCTCCACGGCTACGAAGAGAATATAAGCACTCAGGCGCGTAATGTCGCATGGCTCGTGGCAGCGGGCTACGACCTGTTTGCCCCTGACTATCGCGGGCACGGCAGGTCGGAAGGCAGCCCATCCATCGCCGGAATAAACGTCGACGGGCTTGCCGCCCTCGACGAGGGCTTCAGGCTTCGCCCCGGCAACGGCCCGGTCTTTCTCTTCGGCCAGTCCATGGGTGCGGCCGTTGCGGTCTGGACGGCGGCAAACTCGCCGCACAGGGGAGATATCGCAGCCCTCATCATCGACGCGCCTTTTTCAAGCTACAGGCTCATCGCAAAGGAGTCCCTTGCAAAATCAGCGACAAAATGGCCGCTGCAATATTTTACCTTTCTGCTCAACGACTCATACAGCCCGATAAGATGGATAGGGCGCGTAAGTCCCGTGCCGGTCCTTATCATCCACGGCGCCGAGGACGCGACGAACATGCCCTACCACTCTCAACGCCTCTTCGAGGCCGCAGGAGAGCCGAAAGAGTTATGGATGGTCGAGGGCAAGGGACACCCCCGCGCCCTTGAGGGCGCCTCTGAGCAAAAAAGACTGATTGAATATATGGATGGGATAATACGGGAAGAAGCGGGTAAAAACAGGTAACTAAAAAACACGGCACATATCCATGCGCCGTCAGAGGAAGCGCTCCGGCGGCGGAATAAACGCCGCCGGAAAGCGGACAGCCGCTTGCACCGCCTCAAGCCGTCCGCCTCCATCAAGGCCTGCTGCGTTACGCCCTTCAGTTACGCCCTTCAGCTAATCGTCAATCAATATCACCTTGTCGTCCGCAAACTTCACGTTGAGCTGGTCGAACTTGCCCTGCATGAAGAGCCAATGGTCGGCCAGGAGTATCTCATCGAGCGGCATCTCGGAGGTCGGGCGCCCGCCTGCCCCCTTTGGTATGCCCACGGAAAAGAGCACCTGCCATTTGGTCATGCCCTTGAGTATCTTGCCTTGGGTTATGGCGGCCTTTATATCCTGAGGATAGGACTCTATCGTGGGGCTCGGGTCGTCCTTGACAAGGTACCTGGCAAGGAGCGCGGGGTTTGCGACCCTCGACTTATGGTAGACGTAGTAATACTCGCCGCCGTGCCACTTGAACTTCACAAAGGTGCGGGTAACGGCGGTCAATTGAACCTTCTCGCCCGCCTTGATGGGCGTGAGATCTATGCGGTTATCCCACTGACCGGCGTTCTTCCTGCCGCCGGTGTGGATGGTCGTGATGAGATAATAGGTCGAGCCGATGGCAAAGGATTCCAGCTTCTCGAAAGACGGCTCCTCCGCTCCTGCCGGCTCCGGTTCCGGCTCCGGCGTGTCGGCGTACCTGTCATACGTCTTTGCCTCATGCTTGCCGTTGCCTGACTCCACGGCGCTCCTGACCATGCTGCCGTATTCTATATTATAAGGCATCACCTCGTGGAGTATCACGGCGTTCGCGGTCTTGTCCTTGACGTCGCGTATCTCTATTTCGCCGAGTTCCACCCTCTCCACGTCGAGTATCTCGCCGGTCTTGGGATGCTTTATGACCTTGCCTTCCTTATATACGAGGAAACGCTTGCCCGCCCTCACGCCGCTCGTCTTGCCGAGGTCAACCGTGACCATGTTGGTCTCGGTACCGCTGCCGCGCTGGACTATGTAGCCTTCAAGCGGAAAATCCAGGATTATCTTGTCTATCATCTCGGAGACGAGATTCTCAAGCTTCCCCGTCCTGTCGGTCCTGACCTTCTCGGCGGCGATGATGGAGCCGTCCTCGACGTTTATGAGCCTCGCGCTCACCTCGGTATAATCCCTGAGCTTCATCACGGAGCCGGTGATAACGACCTTCGCGCCGACGATCTTGCCTGTCTTGGCCGCATCCTTGCCTTCGACTATCCCGTACATCGGTAGTTCCTGCTCCTTGAGTATCTTCTCGAGCAGGCCCCTTTCCACCACGTTGAAACGCCCGGCCTGCACGAGGCCCGTGACTATCCACTCGGCCACAATCTTACCCATGTCCTGGGTCTCGAAGCCCTCACCCTGGAGCTGGAAGTTGAGCACGGCGATCTTGGTCTTCTTGAACTCTGCCGAGGCGGGACGCGGCGCAAAAACAAACGCCGCCATAATAAAGACAAAGATTACGGCTGCTTTCATCGCTATTGAGGCCGTCAGGCCAGACACGCCACGCTCGATATCATGGACGCGCCTCATTAGCCGATAACCCGGCATTGCCACGCCTTTCAAGCGACTATCGTGTATCGTCATACAGCCTCCGGAACGGTCAAACTATTTTAGATATTATACCGCAGCTTATTCGTAATTTACATCAACAAATCACTTGTAGAGACATTATGAAACAAAACTCGCGGCTTTACGGATGCCGTATGGTAATCGCCGAGTTTGCCGGTCAATTTCTTTTCAGTTGGAATTCACGCCTTGAACCCGATATGTCGCCTCGATGGCTCCGGCGGCTTCATCAATTCATATATCGCTTGAAAAACAACCTTGAACTGCTCGTCATACTTCTTTTCAAGAGCAGTCATCTTTTTCATCAGCTCCGCGTTAGAGACAAGCATCTGGCGAAACTTCACGAAGGCCCGCATGATTTCTATGTTGACTGATACCGCTCGTTCGCTGTTCAGGACGCTTGAGAGCATTGCCACGCCCTGTTCGGTAAAGGCATAAGGAAGATAACGACGTCCGCCGCGACCCTCGGTTTTTGACATTCCATTTTGGAATCTCAAGGATTCAACCTCTTTCTTGGTGAGTTGAATCATGAAGTCTTCAGGGAAGCGATCGATATTACGCTTAACTGCCTTGTTGAGGTTGGAAGTCTCTACACCATAAAGCGCCGCAAGGTCACTATCGAGCATGACCTTCTGTCCACGTACAAGCAAAATCGAGCTTTCAATCCTTTCGACATTAATTACTGTTTTTCTTACTGTCATATGAATCAAACCCTGTTAGGGAAGCTCTGATTAATTCCGTTATTTGTCATTCCGAGGAACGCTTTTGTGACGAGGAATCTTGTAACTTGCTGAATTACCTGCGGAACAAGATTTCTCGCTACGCTCGAAATGACAATTTGGTTGAATTAATCAGAGCTTCCTTAGTTGAAGTTCAATAGCGGACATGTAAAGCCGCATTAAACCTTTTTCCAGACTTCAGCTTGGCATGGCGTTCATCCGCCAATGGAAAAGAAAACCCTTCGACTTCACGCCTTCTATTCTCTACCGAGCCTGACCATCCCCTTCATAAGACGCTCCCGCCTTATCACCCTGACGTCTCTCAAGGTCTTGTCGCCTTCGATGAGCGTGGATATCTTCACCACCCTGTAGCCGCGCTCATGCAGGCCGTCGAGCATCTCGCCGAGTATGCCCGACGCCTTGTCGGTCTTGCGGCCGGTGCCGAGGTGCATGAGGACTATCCCGCCGCCCACCCCTTTAGCACCCTTGCCGAAGTTCAAAACCCTGTCGCGTATCTCGTAAGACGTGCGGTAGAGTCTCGAAGATACGTCGTCGACCCAATCGAGGGTGTCGAGCGATTCGCGGCGCTCGCTGTCATACGTCCAGCCAACGTGCGCGTAGCCCTCTTCAAACCCCCAGAGCCTTATCTCGGCGTTTACCTCGCCGTACGGCGCCCTCCACAGCGGCGCCATCTCGACGCCTGTGGCCGCCTTGAAGAGCGCGGCGGCATCGCGCAACTCCCTCGCCAGCATCATCCTGTCCACGCCCTTGAGCGTCGTGTGCCTGTGCGTCCGCTCATATTCGGTCAGGTGCGGGTGCGTCATGGTATGATTGCCTATCTCGTGGCCGTCGGCCACCATCTGCCTGACGAGCGCGGGATACTTCCCGATAAAATCCCCTGTGAGGAATATCGTCGTCTTTATGCCCCTGTCACGCAGTTCCTTCAGTATCACACCGGCGTCGCTATCCTCCGAGCCGCCATCGAACGTAATGGCGACCTCCATCCTGTTCGCCGCGCCCCTTGTGATATCGGAAGGCATATACGGCTGGATGACAGAATCGTCTCTGGGAAGGCTTGCAACCTTCACCTCCGGCGCCTCTGCCAGCATTTCATCCGGGGTCAACCCATTCAGCGCATCCACGGCCCTCCTGCGGAAACGCAGCCCGCCCGGCTCGATAAAAGTCACGCCATCGGCATAAAGGCCCGGCAGGCTCAGGCGCGCCTCGTGGATATAGGCCGTTGTTAAGGGAGGCCAGGGCTGATACGAAAAAGGCTCAACCGCCGGCGAGGGCAAAGGCGCGGCGCTCTCAACAACGCGCCATGCCGAATAGGCCAGGGAGGTCCCGTCGGGTAATGAGCGACAAGCCTCAAACCCCCCCAGCCCGGCAAGATAACCTTCGGATGCGTCAACCGGCTGGGGACGATACAATATAGTGAAAATAAAGGAGAAAAGAAAGATGGCTGCTGCCAGAGCGGATAAAGGCCTACCTATGGTCCTGGGAGGAATGATCAATGCCCTCTCCTCTTACCGTCGTTATGCACGAGTAATAGAATACTACGCTTGGACGCGGAAAAAGTCAATGGCGTTCTGGAGCGGCGGCCAGTCATTGGACAGGGCCGGTTTTATAAAGACTACGCCCCCTGCCTGTTGAATATCAAGGCCGATAGCCAGTCAATAAAGATAACCAGACTGACGAAAAATCCCAGCGAGGCCAGATAGACCCTGTGCTCGAATATGACGTCGATTATCGGCACTATGCTCGAGGTCGGCGCAAGTATGATAAAAAACCACGCTATGAAGAACGATATCACCCGGCTGCGCGGCCGCGCGCCCTTGCGCGAACGGACGAAGAGCCAGACCCCGAAACCGGCAATCACAAGGAGTATCAGGCAGGAGACGGCCGGTGCGAACATCGGTATATTCAATACCGCGCCCTCCCTCGCCTGCGGCGCGCTGAAAAACCTCCTGGCAACGGGAAAGTCGTAATCAACATTCTGATTTACCGGCACGGCAAGGAGCGTGATGTAATAGACGATGACGTTAAATTGAGTATAGAGATACTCTTTCGGCGAGATGCCGACCACGTTAAAACCGGCGGAAGCAGACTTGCCCGGCGCAGCCTGCCGCTTTCCGTTATCCACGGCGCCCGCGATATCCCGGCGCAAGCCAAGGGACGAACCCTGCCCAGGGGCGGGCGGGACAAGCCCCGGCACACCGACGCCTCCTGATGGCGCGGCCGGCGCCGAGGTCTCTGCCGACTCCTTGCTGAGGTCACCGAATCCGGCAAGAGGCACCACCGTCTCTGCTACAAAGAATATCAGCAACACGCACAGCCCGGCATACATGGGCCAGCGGGCATAGGCCTGCTTAAGCCTGCCGCCGCCGAAAAACCAGATGTCAAAGAGCAGTATCACGACGGGCAGGGTTACGATTATCTCCTTGGAATAAAAACCGAGGACGTACGCGACAAGGACGCACGCGTAGAGCGCGAACCTTGCGCCAATCGACTTAGCCTTACAGGCCTTGATAAAGATGAGGATGGCCAGCACGAAGAAGAGGCTCGCAAGGGACTCCATCCTCTGGACGATATACGTGACCGCCTGAGTCTGGATGGGATGTACCGCGAAGATTAACGCCGAGAAACCGGCTATGAGCCGCGACCATACGACAGCCCCGCCCGCAAGCCCGAGCGCGGCCAGGACGAGGAAATACACGGCAATCGAGGTCAGGATGTGTATGGCGGTATTTACAAGATGATAGCCGAATGGGTCTGTTCCGCCAATCGCGTAATTGACGGCGAAGGTCAGTTGGGTAACGGGCCTGCGCGACTTCAATATGCCGGAGATATTGCCGAGGTTTTTTATCTGCTGGTTCTGCGTGATGGACGGCAGGTCATCGAACTGGAAGGCCGCATGAAAGGTGTTGAAATAGGCCGCAATAACAAATACGGTTATGACGCAGATAACCGCCAGGTGGAACCGTCTGCCTTCTATGAATCTTTCCATGTTGACCGTTGACCGCCGGGGATTATTTATTTAACGCGCTTATGCCCTGTTAATCAGCCCGTTCAGGCCCGCCGTGCGAATCGCCCTCCCGCGCGCCCTTGACCAGATGACGAAGCATGGTTATCTCCTGCGCAAGGAGCTTGTTCTTCTCGTGCAGGATGGAGATAACCACCGAAAAGTGCAATAGTATAAGCAGGATAAAGAGGAACGCGACAAGGAATAAGAGCGAGGGCGGATAACTGACCCCGAGCCTTGTAGCGATCATGTCGAGTAGCTGCCGTTTTATTGCCAGGGCCGTAACCGCCACGCACAGCGCCAGCCACAATACCGAGTACTTCTCTTTCAGAAGCCCGCGCCGGATGAAATCAATGACCACGCCGAAGAGCACAAAAGAGCCAACGACGGCCAGTATCTGCACATATAGAGTCTTATTCGGCATATCAGACCTTCGGGGACGCCGCGCCTGCAACCGGCGCGGCCGTCATTTCTTCAACAGGTCCACGAATATGGCAAGCAGCACCTTTATCATGTAATATACGGATCTTGTCGGCGTAATGGACGAGTGCCCGCCTGCGCGCTCGGACATCCTTACAGGCACCTCGATTATACGAAATCCCTTCCTGTGAAGCAAGACCAAAGCCTCGACCTCCGGGTAGTCGTCAGGGTAATGGTAGCAGAAGTAATTGATAACGTCCCGGCCCGACGCGCGGAAACCTGAGGTCGTATCCGTTACCTTCACGCCCAATATGATGGAGACGACCTTTGAGAAGACGGCCATGCCCGCGCTGCGCGCCAACGAAGGTTTGTAGCCGCCGCCGTCGAGAAAACGCGAGCCTATGGTAATCTGGGCGCGGCCTTCGAGTATCGGCTTTACAAGGGGCTCTATCTGGTCCGCCCTGTGCTGGCCGTCGGCGTCGACCTGAACGGCCACGGCAAAGCCCTTCAAGCGGGCGTACTTATAGCCCGTCTGCATGGTCGCGCCGATGCCGAGGTTATAGGGGTGCGTGAGCGTAACCGCGCCCATGCGCTCGGCTATGGCCGCGGTGGAATCGCTGGACCCGTCGTTGACCACGAGTATCCCGGCCCCGGACGCGTGCGCGCGCACGTCCGCTATGACCGAGGCGATAGTCTCTTCTTCGTTGAATGCGGGTATGATGACGAGGATTTTTTGTCTGGTGTCTTGCGTCATATTCCTCGGGGCCGTGGACTATGAATTGAACCACCGGAGTGGATTCTACGGACGCACTGCGCTCTGGCGGCTTATGAACGAAACTTCTTGAGGTGGGTCGATGAACGGCCGTTACTGCATCGTAATGTTTACGACCGGGACTTTATAAATTAAAAAACGCTTTTTCTTTGGTTGGTTTCTTTTTCTCGAACGAAAAACTGGCGCCGAAGGGGGGAGTCGAACCTCTGCTCGTCGCTCCCGCTCCGGTCGCGCGCTTTTGCTTCCGGCGCTTCTCCCGAAGCGCCTCTTCCTCGCGCCTGCTCGGCGCAAAAGCGCAGTTCGACTCCCGCGAGCTATGCGTAAATTCTAAAAATTATGCTTTTTCTTTGGTTACTTTCTTTTTCCCGAAAAAGAAAGTAACTGGTGCCGAAGGGGGGAGTCGAACCCCCACAGGTGTAACCCCACAAGAACCTGAATCTTGCGCGTCTGCCAATTCCGCCACTTCGGCCCGGAGATTATGACTTGAAAAGCCCGCATTTTCGGGCTATAGTTAGCGCTGCATCATCGATACGCCAATAGGAAATATTTGCATACTACCAATACTAAGTCAAGGGAGTTTTATCGTAGGTAATGTATCTTATTTTGTGTCAGTAAAAGAAAAGGGGTATCTTTATAGCGGTTCCGCAACCAACTATAAGGAGATACCCCTATGGCCCAGAGAGCCACGATTGAGAATTTCTCACAAGCTGCGCGGATAGTCAAGGA
>JACRNO010000017.1 GCA_016234855.1 Deltaproteobacteria bacterium
ACGACGAACCAGACCTATGGGAGTCTTCAGCGACAAAACCAGCATCGAAAGAATACTATTCGCGGTATTTACTTACGAAAACAAGAAACAAGGAACCGCTACCCTTTTCTCACTGACACAAAATTCTTGACGTTACCCGTCACATCCGAAAAGATTCCCGCGATCCACGCAGGGAGCGGTCTGGGGCGCCGCATCCGCCAGATTATTGCCTTGACTCCGTTATGGTGTAAACTTAATATATAGAAAGCCGCTATAATAGGAGGCAGACGCATGAAGACAAAGATAATCAGGGTCGGCAAGGACGCGGAAGGCGTGGCCATTCCCGGCGAGATGCTCCGCATGCTTGGGCTCATCCCCGGGGCCGAGGTGGAGGTGATACTCGACAAAAAACGTAAATGGATAGTCTTACGGCCAATGCACGGCGAGGACTTTATCGAGCACTTCAGGGAGACGATGGAGACGATGGCATGAAGATATACAACCTGCCCCGCCTCTTGGAGACCTCTGGCGACGGGGTCTACCGCCTCGGGCCGGATGAGTTGAAGACCGGGGCCGTGGAACTCCTCTACGCCAGGCTCGGCCCGAAAGAGGCGGGCCGCGCCCACTCGACCCCAACGGGCAAGGCCGAGATAATCTGCGTCATCAAAGGGGCCATGCGCGTCGAGCGCGCGGGTTCGGCGTTCACCGTATCGGCGGGAGAGGCGTTCTTTTCCGGCGCGGGCCCCGCCTTTACGTTCTCAAACCCGTCCGATAGCGAGGCGGCGTACATATCGGCGGCCGGGCATATAAACGGCACAACGCAGCCGCCAAAAGACCTGCCAACGCCCCCGGATAAACCCGGCGCACACACCGCGCCCCACGCCGCGCCAAAAGCGGCCGTTGAAGCGTCTGAATTCGATATCACCAGAGACGAGACCGGCGCAATTGACTAAACCCGCTGTGCCGTCTATAATTATCCGACAGACATAAACGGTTCTGTTCCACCAATCGAAGATTCCCTCGCGCCACGCGCCGCAACCGGCTCCACCCTTCAGGAAACTCATCCGTCAGCGTCATTAAAAGCGGCATAACCTCGTCCGCTGTCTCAACGTCTAACAGGCTGCTGAAAAAGTCCATCTGCTTCGTTGTCCGACCCGCGCCCCTTGGCGCGGGTACCCCGGCTCGTCACTGCGGCGTATAGAAGAATACGCCTCATTCCTCGCTTCTCGACGCCTCGGGGAACCCACGCGAGAAGCGTGGGTCTATGGAGCTTTTTGAGCAGCCTGAACAAATTTTGAGTTTTTCAGCAACCTGCTAAAAGATAACTCCCCGCGACCCACGCCACTTGGCGTGGGTCGCCCGCCTCTTTAAAAAGAGGGGGTGATTCATCTTTACTCCTCCCTTTAAAAAGGGGAGGCCTTGACCACAAGAGCGTCCGCGTCAACGTATTAAAGCCCGGCGAGGACGCATCAAAACCCAGGGACGGGTAAATTAGATTGACCGCACCCGCAAAACCAAGGCTCCTCGTCGTTGACGACGACCAGATGAACCGGCGCATTGCAATCGACCTGCTTGCCGGGCACGGATACGTCTGCTTTGAGGCGGGCGACGGCGCCGAGGGGCTTGAGAAGGCCAAGGAACTCCTGCCCGACCTGATATTGCTCGACCTCGTAATGCCGCGCATGGACGGTTTCGAGGCGTGCAAACGGATACGGGCCTACCCGCCGACCTCGCACATACCCATAATAATCATAACGTCCCTTGAAGACAAGGCCTCGCGCATCCGCGCCCTTGAGGCGGGCGCAACCGACTTTATCACCAAACCCGTCGACCCGGTCGAGCTTATGGTGCGCACGCGAAACCTCCTTGAGATTAAGCGCTTCGGCGACCTCCTCAACGAACGCAACAAGGGGCTCGACGCTCAGGTGGCGAAACGCACCTCGGAGCTGCGCCACGCCCTCCTTGAGATTACGAGCGCCAACGAGTCCCTCAAGGAGTCGAAGAAGATAATCAAGGAGAGCTACATAGACACGGTCCACAAACTGACGATAATAGCGGAGTACAAGGACAACGACACGTCCCTGCATATCAAGCGCGTCGGCTACATCTGCGCCCATCGCGCCACGTCCCTCGGATGGCCGGAGGATGAGATAGAAAACATCTTCCACGCCGCGCCCATGCACGACATCGGCAAAGTGGCGATACCATCGGACATACTCCTCAAGCCGGAAGGCCTGACCGACGAAGAGTACGCGCTCATGAAGACCCATACAGTCATAGGCGCGAACATCCTCAAGGACTCGGTCTCGCGCATACTCAACATGGCCGAACGTATTGCCCGCTCGCACCACGAGAGGTGGGACGGCAAGGGCTACCCGTCCGGGCTCAAGGAGAACGAGGTGCCGATAGAGGCCAATATCATGAACATCGTGGACCAGTACGACGCGTTGAGGAGCACCCGGCCCTACAAGCCCGCGCTCACCCACGAGAAGGTCTTCAAGATAATCACCAAAGGCGACGGCAGGACGATGCCCTCGCACTTCAACCCGCTCCTGCTTGAGGCGTTCAAGGCGACCCACAGGGAGTTCGCCAGGATTTACGCGGAGCACGGCGAGCCGCGCGTAACGTCTACCGGCTTTGCGCCGCTGAGGGGCGGGTAAACCGGGATACGCGCCCGTTGCTTGCGAAACTGACGGCACATTGCCCTGATGTATCTGAGAACCTGATTCACGACATGAGCGGTTTTGAGCGGATATTCGCGGAACAGAGCAGCAAAGACAGGGATATCTGACGCGGGACTCTCAATGCAGCTCAGGGCTCAAACTCCCCCCTTTGGAAAGAGACCTTTGCATAACTGTGTTTTCTCAAGAAAAGAAGCACACGGTGCGCGTAGCGCAGGGCTTTAGCCCTGCTATTCGTTAGCGAACGGTGCGACAAAGACGCAGGCCTGAAGGCCTGCGCTACATAAGTCTGACTTAGGTCTCCTTTGGAAAAGGGGGGTTGGGGGGATTTGCCCTGATTAAATGCGAACCTATTGGCCTGCGCTACAAGGCTTCGCCGCGCCGCAGCTCAGGGCTCAAACTCCCCCCCTTGAAAAAGGGGGTTGGGGGGATTTGCCCTGATTAAATGCGAACCTATTGGCCTGCGTCACAGGCGTCAAGCCCCTTATTACGCCCCGTCGATTATCCTGACGACGCTTTCTTCCTGGCCGATGGCCATGATATGAGCGCCGTGGCAATAACCCTTGAGCTCGCGCAACTGGCGCGATGCGATATTGATGCCCGCCTCAAGCTGGTCTTTGGTAGACTCAAGCTCGTCTATCAAGGCCTGCGGCACGGTCACGCCGGGCACGTTGTCGTTAAGGTAACGCGCCATCTTAGCGGACTTCAAAAGCAATATTCCGCCGATGAGCTTCGCGCCCCTGTTGCCGGCCTCGTCAAAGAACCTCTTGAACCGCTCCATATCGTAGATGGCCTGGGTCTGAAAGAACCTTGCCCCGGCCGCTATCTTTTTCTCGAACTTTATCTCCTCCGGCTCCCACGGGTCTGCCTCAGGGGCCACGACCGCGCCGAGGAAGAAATCGGTCTTGCCCCGAAGCTCGACGTTATTGAGGTTCCTGCCGGAATTGAGCGTGGATACAAGGCCGACGAGCTGGACGGAATCAAGGTCGAAAACGGCCTTTGCCTCGCGGTGGTCTCCGGCCGAGACGTGGTCGCCCGTAAGCGCAAGGATGTTACGGATGCCAAGCGTCCACGCGCCGAGGATATCCGACTGCAAGGCGATGCGATTCCTGTCCCTGCACGTCATCTGGAAGACCGGCTCGATGCCCTCGCGCAACAGGAGTACCGAGCAGGCAAGGGACGAGAGCCGCATCACGGCGCGCTGATTGTCGGTGACGTTAGCCGCGGCAATCCTGCCCTTTAGAAGGCGCGCCTTCTCGACGAACGCGGCCGTATCCGTGCCGCGGGGCGGACATATCTCGGCGGTTATGACGAACCTGCCTGCGTTCAGTTCTTCTTTAAGACTCATTGAAATTCACCTATGCGGCAATCATTGCGTGGCTCAGGGCTTAAACTTCCCCATTTTGAAAAAGGAGAGGGAGGAAAACACCCCCTTTCCCAAAGGGGGGCGCCTCACGCACGAAGGCGTGAGGCGGGGGATTTGAGAATGGCGCGGGCGGCATAAAGACATTCGCAAGAGACCCATCTGAAAATCCCCCTTAATCCCCCTTTTACAAGGGGGAAAGTCACCCAGTTTGCAGGGTGGACACAGCCCACCGAAATATTAGCTAAGTCCATCAAGCGAATGGCGGGCAGTGCCCGCCCTACATCTTACTGACAAGACGCAGACCTGTTGGTCTGCGCTACGTCCCGGCAAACCCCTTTAATATCGACTCGAAAACCCCCCTGCCGCCTGTCGAACCCAGGGCCTGCTCGCAGGCGCGCTCCGGGTGGGGCATGGTGCCCATGACGTTACCCGCCTCGTTGACTATGGCCGCGATGTTCGAGAGCGAGCCGTTGGGGTTTGCATCAATCGTCACCTTGCCGTCAACGGTGGAATACCGGAATACGACCCTCCCGCCGTCCTCAAGCCGCTTGAGCGTATCCGCGTCGGCGAAATAATTGCCGTCCGCGTGCGCTATCGGCACGTCTATCACCTGCCCTGCGGAATACGCGCTCGTAAACACGGTGGAGTTGTTCTCGACGCGCAGATGAGCCGGGGCGCAGATGAACTTCAATGCCCTGTTGCGCATGAGCACGCCCGGCAGCAGACCGGCCTCGGCCAGTATCTGAAAGCCGTTGCAGATGCCGAGGACAAGCCCGCCCCGCTTTGCGAACGCGACGACCTCGCTCATGACCGGCGAAGAGCGCGCTATGGCGCCGGTGCGCAGATAATCGCCGTAAGAAAAACCGCCGGGCAAAATGACGCAGTCAAAGCCTGCAAGAGCGGTCTCCTTGTGCCAGACATACTCTGCCTCGCACCCGAAGACGTGCTTTACCGCGTGATAGCAGTCGTGGTCGCAGTTGGACCCGGGAAAGACGATTATTCCGAACTTCACTTGGGATACCTTTTGTTGACGGGTGTAATGGACGAGATAGATTCGCCGCGCTCTGCCAGACCGTACTCAGACCTTTAGGCCTGACAGCACGCATCCCGCGTCGGATTTATTCAGGGCTAAAGCCCTGCGTTACTCAATGGTGCGCCACCTTCATGGGAACCGGCACGGCGTCAATCCATCTCGATTCTATAATTCTCGATGACGGTATTGGCCAGGAGTTTCTCGCACATCTCGCGCAGACGGACCTCTTCGGTCTCTTTTGATGAGGCGTCGAGCTCGACCTCCATATACTTGCCGATGCGCAGGTCCTTGACCTCGTTGAACGACATGGAGTGAAGCGCCCCAACCACCGCCTTGCCCTGCGGGTCGAGCACGCCTTTTTTCAATGTAACGTAGATCCTTGCCTTCATTGGATGTCCTTATGAGAATAAAATATACGGTAAACAATGAGCTGCCCCCTCTTTTTAAAGAGGGGGGCAGGGGGAGTTATATATGAGCCGCCGCAAGACTAACCCCTCCCAGCCTCCCCTTAAATAAGGGGAGGGGTTAAAATCCATTTCCTACTCCAGCACCTTCCTCAAGACCTCCTGATACGCCTCCTCGACCTTGCCGAGGTCGCGCCGGAACCTGTCCTTGTCGAGTTTCTCGCTGGTGACCTTGTCCCAGAGGCGGCATCCGTCAGGGGTTATCTCGTCGCCAAGAAGCACCTCGTCCTTGTGCACGCCGAACTCGAGCTTGAAGTCCACGAGTATTATACCGCGCTCGTTGAAGAATTCAGAGAGGATTCTATTGACCTTGAGGCTGGCCGTCTCCATCTGGCGCAACTGGCCCGCCTCGGCAAGGCCAAATGCCTTTATGTGATACTCGTTTATCATCGGGTCGTGGAGCGGGTCGCTCTTGTAGTATAGCTCGATGATGGTCTCCTTGAGCGGGATGCCCTCATCAATGCCCATGCGCTTGGCAAGGCTTCCGGCGGCGATATTCCTGACCACCACTTCGATGGGCAGGATCCTGAGCCTCTTGACGAGCATCTCGCGGTCGCTGGGCATGTCGACGAAGTGGGTCTTTACGCCCTTTGCCTCCAGCATCCTGAAGATGCGCGAGGATATCTTGTTGTTCAGGATGCCCTTATCCTTGATTATCCCCTTCTTCATCCCGTCGAAGGCGGTCGCCTCGTCCTTGAAGTACTGTATGAGCAGGTCAGGGTCTTCTGTGGAATAGAGCGCCTTTGCCTTGCCCTCGTAGAGTTTTTCAAGCCGTTTCATCGTCACATCTCCTTAACCCTTCCTTGCGAAGGTCCTTTTGAATATGTAATCAACGTGCGCCAGATACGGCCTTACGTCGAAACAGCCGTCTACGTCCTTAATGGAAAGATAGTGCATAACCTCGTCGTCGTCAAGGAGCGTCTCTTTGAATCCTCCGAGCCCTTCCCATACCATCATGGCGCATCTCTGCACGGCCGCATACGCCTCCTCACGCGTAAGCCCTTTATCCACGAGCTTCAGGAGCACCTTCTGCGAATAGACAAGCCCGTTGAGCCTGTCCATGTTCGCGGCCATATTATCAGGGTAGACGACGAGGTCTCTTATGAGGCCGGTTGCGCGGCTGAGCATAAAGTCGACGAGTATGGTCGCGTCCGGGCCGATGACGCGCTCGACAGACGAGTGGCTTATGTCGCGCTCGTGCCACAGGGCCACGTCCTCCATTGCGCTCACCGCGTATCCGCGCACCAGCCGCGCAAGGCCTGTGAGGTTTTCCGATAGAACCGGATTGCGTTTATGCGGCATGGCTGAAGAGCCTTTCTGCCCAACGGTAAAGGGTTCTTCCGCCTCAAGCACCTCCGTCCTCTGGAGGTGCCTTATCTCGACGGCGAACTTCTCGATGGAAGAGGCCACGATTGCGAGCGTGGAGAAGTACTGCGCGTGCCTGTCCCTGTGCACGACCTGGGTGGCCACGGACTCCGGTTTAAGCCCCAGTTTCTTCAAGGCGTATGCCTCGACGCGGGGGTCGATGCTGGAGAACGTCCCGACCGCGCCCGAAATCTTGCCGTAAGAAATCGTCTCTCTGGCGGACTCCATGCGCTCGCGGTTGCGGCGCATCTCGTCGTACCAGGCCGCCATCTTGAGGCCGAATGTCGTGGGCTCGGCGTGTATGCCGTGCGAGCGGCCCATCATCACGGTCATCTTGTGCTTATAGGCCTTATCCTTTATGACCTCCATAAGAGCGATTATATCGGCGATGATGATGTCGGAGGCCTCGCGAAGCATGAGCGCGAACGCGGTATCGAGGACGTCCGAGGACGTAAGCCCGACATGGATAAAGCGCGAGTCAGGGCCGACGAACTCGGCAACCGAGGTAAGAAACGCGATGACGTCGTGCTTGACCGTCTTTTCTATCTCGTCGATGCGCTCGACGTCGAAACGCGCCGTTTTCTTGATTTTCTCAAGGGATCTTTTGGGAATCCTGCCGAGCCTGCACCACGCCTCGCAAGCGGCGAGTTCGACCTCGAGCCACTTGTTGAACCGGTTCTCCGGCTCCCAGATGCGGGACATCTCTATCCTTGAATAACGCGGTATCACTCCACCCCTCCCAGGCATTGTAA